>JALUAB010000166.1 GCA_027051195.1 Hyphomicrobiales bacterium | reverse complement strand
CTCACCTTGCCCCGCGCCACCGTTACGCTCGATCTGCAAGCCCTGCCGCAGGCACAACGCACGGCCTTCTCGCGCCGGTTTCGTCTGGCCTTCCAGCGCGGCGGTGGCTAGGCTCAGGACCCATAAAGGGCGTGGATGCCAGCGGCATTTTCGCGAAATATCGCTGGCTTTTCGCCCGCAGGGAATAGCCGAAGCTATTTCCAAGGGTGAAAAGCCAGCGAGATGAAGCGAAAATGTCGCCCGAAGGGTCTGGCGCAAAATCTCGATAATCCATTGCTAATTGCCGATTTTGCGCCAGACTGGCGCCGCGCAATTTATGGGTCCTGAGCCTAGGCTCAGGAGCCATGAAGGGCGTGGATGCCAGCGGCATTTTTGCGAAAGCTCTCTGGTTGTTCGCCCGCAGGGAATAGCCGAAGCTATTTCCAGGGGCGAAAAGCCAGTGAGATGAAGCGAAAATGCCGCCCGAAGGGGCTGGCGCCCTGCAATTCATGGATCCTGAGCCAAAGGCCCGCATGCTGCCACGGAGCGCGCCGCGGCGCGTCTGGCATGCCGCTTGCTGGTAAAGCCATGAAAAAATATCCGTCTCATTCTGAAACACGGGTCGCAAACGTCGTATGCGCCACGAGACTTTCACCAGACGCTCCGCCCAGGCCATGCTCATGGCCGCGCGTGCCGGTTCGCCGCACTGGAGCGTGCGCATCCTGCCCGCCTTCCTGGATCCGGAGGCCATCGCCTTCGCTCGCCTGCTGGAAGGTGTCCGCCCCAGCGCGGCGCGCATGCTCGCGGCCTGCGATTCCTGGCTGAAAGACCGGCGCGGCCGGGGCGAACGCATCACGCCTCTGCCGCTCCTGGTGCTAAATGAGGACGGCCAGCCGGTCATTCTTCTGCCCATGGTCATGCGGGAAGATGCCGGCCCGCGCCATGTCATGCCCGCCCGCCAGCAGGCACGCCCGGGTGAGGAGCCACGCCCGGCCCCGCCGCTCGCGCTGCCGGGACTCACCCTTTCCGGGCTGGAGTCCCGGGCCATCCTGCATGCCATCATGACAAGGCTGGTGCGGGAGCGGGAGGCCGACCTGCTCACCACCGCCCTGCCCCGGCCAGGCACCCACGCCCTCACATGGCGCGGCCTGTATCATCTGCTCCTGCGGCACCTGCGCGGAGACGACGCCGCGGCCGCTTCATGACGCGATCGGCTTCAGCAGCCAGCGCAACAGCATGGCCACCGCGCCGACGGCAGCCACGCCCATCACCCACAGCGCCACGAACCACGCAAGCCGCCGCCACCAGGGAGACGGCTGTTCGCGTGCATGTTTGCGAGGCCTGTTTGCGGCTTGCATGAATCGGTTTCAAAACTCCTGCCGACCCGCGCCCCTGCCCAACCACTTGTCCCCACCATATCGGGTGGTTGAGCGGTGCAAAAGATGGAAAGGGAGGTCCACGCCCCCACACGACCACATGCTTCAACAATTTGGGTGGTCGGGTGGAGGCGTGGGCCGGTGCCGCGCGCTTCAGCGCAAATCAAACTTGCGGGGCGCGGGGCGGTGGGCGGTTGCATCAGGTATCAATGATATCCCTCACCTTCGCGCACCTTGCCGCGGAACACCCAGTAGGCATAGCCTGTGTAGGCCAGGATCAGCGGCAGCAAGACCACCGTTCCCACCAGCGCGAAACGCAACGTTTCCTCCGGCGCCGCGGCGTCCCAGATGGTCAGCGCCGGCGGCACCATATAGGGATAGAAACTGATGCCGATGCCCATGAACCCCGCCGCGAAGAAGCCCAGCGCCGCCAGAAACGGCTGCAGCTCCCTGCGATCGCGCAGGCCCGTGAAGAACAGCCACGTCAGCACCAGCATGAACACCGGCACCACCATCGTCCACAGGCTGCCCGGCAGACTGAACCAGCGCTGGAAATACACCGGCTGCAGCAGCGGCGTGATGACGCTCACCAGCGCCATGAAGGCGAGCGTGGCGATGCCCAGCCGGAAGGCCAGCGCCCGCATGCGCTCCTGCAATGCGCCTTCCGTCTTGTAGATGAGCACCGCCGCCCCCAGCAACGCATAGCCCGTGGCCACCGCCACGCCGGTGAGCAGCGAAAACGGCGTCAGCCAGTCGAACCAGCCGCCGGCATAGGCGCGGTTTTCCACCGGAATGCCCTGCACCAGCGCCCCCAGCGCGATGCCCTGACAGATGGCCGCCACCAGCGACCCGCCGAAGAAGGCGGCGTCCCACACCTTCTTCCAGCGCACCGTGCGCCAGCGGTATTCGAAGGCAACGCCGCGGAAGATGAGCGCCAGCAACATCACGATGATGGGCACGTAGAGCGCCGAGAGGATGACTCCGTAGGCCAGCGGAAATACCGCGAACAGCCCGCCGCCGCCCAGAATCAGCCACGTCTCGTTGCCGTCCCACACCGGCGCCACGGAATTCATCATGACGTCCCGCTCGCGGTCGTTCTTCCCCAGCGGAAACAGGATGCCCACCCCCAGATCGAAGCCATCCAGGATGACGTAGAGCAGCACCGCCAGCCCGATGATCGCCGCCCAGATGAAAGCCAGATCCAGTTCCATCGGTCTTACTCCCTGCTCAGCGCCTGCCCTTTCCGCCACCCTCGGGCGGCAGGAAGTCCGGATCGAACTGAGGCGAAAGCACCGGCGTCGGCTCCGCCTCGTGTTCGGGCGGCAGCCTCCGCGCCTCCGCCACCGGCGTGTTCATCATCCGCAGCAGATAATAGATGCCGGCGCCGAACACGAAGAAATAGACGATGACGAACCCGGTCAGAGACGCCGCCACCGCCGGCGCATCCACCGGCGACAACCCGTCGGATGTGCGCAACAGACCGTAGACCAGCCACGGCTGCCGCCCCACCTCTGTGGTGAACCAGCCCGCCAGAATGGCGATGAAGCCCGACGGTCCCATCACCAGCGCCGCCCTGTGCAAAAGCCGGTCCTCGTAAAGCGTGCCACGCCAGCGCGCCCACAGGCTCCACAACCCCAGCCCCAGCATCAGGAAGCCGATGACCAGCATGATCCGGAAGCTCCAGAACACCACCCCCAGCGGCGGCCACTCGTCCTTCGGAAACTCCTTGAGCCCCTTTATCTGTCCGTCCCACGTATGCGTCAGAATGAGCGATCCGAGATAGGGTATGCCCACGGCGTATTTCAGCCGCTCCTCCTCGCGGTCGGGAATGCCGAAGACGTAGATCGGCTGGTTGTCTCCCTCGCGCTGGAAGTGCCCCTCCATGGCCGCCACCTTCACCGGCTGGTGCTCCAGCGTGTTCAGTCCGTGCAGATCGCCGGCAAAGATCTGCACCGGCGTCACCAGCGCCGCCATCCACATGGCCATGGAAAAGCCGCGCCGCGCCGCCTTGTCGAGGTTGTCGCGCAACAGGTGCAGCGCGCTCACCGCCCCCACCACGAAGGCGGTGGTCAGGAACGCCGCCAGCACCATGTGCACCAGGCGATACGGAAACGACGGGTTGAAGATGATGGCCCACCAGTCCGCCGGCAGGAAGCGCCCGTCCTCGGCCACCGTGAAGCCCGCCGGCGTCTGCATCCACGAGTTCACCGCCAGGATCCAGAAAGCCGATATGAGCGTGCCGATGGCCACGATGGCGGTGGCCAGCATGTGCAGTTTTTCACCCACCCGCTCGCGGCCGAACAGCATGATGCCCAGAAAACCGGCCTCCAGGAAGAAGGCGGACATGACCTCATAGGCCAGCAACGGCCCAACCACCGGCCCGGCCTTGTCGGAAAAGCTCGCCCAGTTCGTCCCGAACTGATAGGACATCACCAGCCCCGACACCACGCCCATGCCGAAGGTTACGGCGAAGATCTTCTTCCAGTATTCGAACAGGTCGAGATAGGTCGCGTTGCGCGTATAGAGCCACAATGCGTTCAGCACCGTCAGAAAACTGGCCAACCCGATGGAAAAGGCCGGAAAGATGATGTGAAACGACACCGTGAAGGCGAACTGCGCCCGCGCCAGGAACTCCGCGCTGAACCAGCTTTCCATAGCGCTCCCCTCTTGCCAAGAAGCCGCTTTCCGGCGGCGCGTTTGCGGAACCCACCACCATCAGTTTAGGAAGCATCCTCCCCTCCTGCATCCCGTCAGGCGGAAAAGCCTTCTGCCACCCGCGCCACCGGGGGAAGACAACGGGCCGCAGGCCTTGCCGCCACGCGGGGCTTGGCGCGTGCCGCCGAATTGCCTAAAAGTGGGCGGCCCGGCGCGGTTCCGCCTCGCCGGGGCGTTGAGTGTGCGCTTTCTCGCGCCGCCCGGCGCGCCATGAATGGAAACGACCCAACGACGGCCACGAAGGAGAACGCCCGTGACCGCCAACAGGCCCGATCGCCAGATCCGCAAGCTGCTCGTCGCCAACCGCGGTGAAATCGCCATCCGCATCATGCGGGCGGCCAATGAACTGGGCATCGCAACCGTCGCCATCTACGCCGACGAGGACATGCTCTCGCTCCACCGCTTCAAGGCCGATGAAGCCTACGTCGTTGGCCACGGGCGCGGGCCGGTGAAAGCCTACCTCGACATCGACGACATCATCCGCATCGCCAAGGAATCGGGCGCCGACGCCGTGCACCCCGGCTATGGCTTCCTCTCCGAAAACCCGGATTTCGCCCGCGCTGTCATCGAAGCCGGCCTGATCTGGGTCGGCCCGCCACCCGAAGTCATGGAGCGGCTGGGCAACAAGGTGGCCGCCCGCAACCTCGCCATCGAGGCCGGCACGCCCGTGGTGCCCGCCACCGATCCCCTGCCCCACGACATGGACGAGGTGAAACGCCTGGCAGGCGACATCGGCTATCCCGTCATGCTCAAGGCCAGCTGGGGTGGCGGCGGCCGCGGCATGCGCATCATCCGCTCACCGGAAGAGCTGGAGAAGAACGTGCTGGAGGGCCGCCGTGAGGCGCTGAATGCCTTCGGCAACGACGAGGTGTATCTGGAGAAGCTCATCGAGCGCGCCCGCCACGTGGAGGTGCAGATCCTGGGCGATACGCACGGCAACATCGTCCACCTGTTCGAGCGCGACTGCTCCGTGCAGCGCCGCAACCAGAAGGTCGTGGAGCGGGCCCCGGCCCCCTACCTCTCCGACAAAAAGCGCGCGGAGATCTGCGAGGCGGCCCTGAAGCTCATGCGCCACGCCGGCTACGAATGCGCCGGCACGGTGGAGTTCCTCATGGACATGGACTCGGAAGAGTTCTACTTCATCGAGGTCAACCCGCGGGTGCAGGTGGAACACACCATCACCGAGGAGGTCACCGGCGTCGATATCGTCAAGGCCCAGATCCGCATCGCCGAGGGCGGGCGTATAGGCCATGTGGACGAGACGGGCGTGCCGGCGCAGGAGGACATCCACCTCTTCGGCCACGCCCTGCAATGCCGCATCACCACCGAGGATCCGGCCAACAACTTCGTGCCGGACTACGGCCGCATCACCGGCTACCGTTCAGCCTCCGGCTTCGGCATCCGGCTGGACGCCGGCACGGCCTACAACGGCGCCGTCATCACCCGCTACTACGACAGCCTGCTGGTCAAGGTCATCTCCTGGGCCATGACCGAGCAGGAGGCCATCGACCGCATGCTGCGGGCGCTGCGCGAGTTCCGCATCCGCGGCGTGGCCAACAACATCCCGTTCCTGCTCAACCTGCTGGATCACCCGAAGTTCCGCAATCTTGAATACACCACCCGCTTCATCGACGAGACGCCGGAGCTGTTCGACTTCCCGAAGCCCCGCGCCCGTGCGCTGAGGCTGCTGGAATACCTCGCCGACGTGACGGTGAACGGCAACGACCTGGTGCGCGGCCGGCCCAGGCCACAGCACCTGCCGCTCATCCGCGTGCCGGAGCACGCGCCGGGCGAGCCGCCCACGGAGGGCACCGCCAAGCACATCCTGGACACGCAGGGGCCGGAGGCGGTGGCGCAATGGATGCTGGAGCAGAAGCGCCTGCTGCTCACCGACACCACCATGCGCGACGCGCACCAGTCGCTGCTCGCCACCCGCATGCGCACCCATGACATCGTCAAGGTCGCGCGCGCCTATGCCCACCGCCTGCCGACGCTGTTCTCCATCGAGTGCTGGGGCGGCGCCACCTTCGACACCGCCATGCGCTTCCTCAACGAATGCCCGTGGGAGCGCCTGCGGCTGCTGCGCCAGGCCATGCCCAACCACCTGCTGCAGATGCTGCTGCGCGGCGCCAACGCCGTGGGCTACACCAGCTATCCGGACAACGTGGTGCGGGGCTTCGTGCGCCGTGCGGCGGAAAGCGGCATCGACGTCTTCCGTGTCTTCGACAGCCTCAACTGGGTGGAGAACATGAAGGTCTCCATCGAGGAGGTGCTGAAGACCGGCAGGATCTGCGAGGCGGTGATGTGCTACACGGGCGACATCCTCGACCCGGAGCGCCCGAAATACGACCTCGACTACTACGTGAACCTGGCCCGCGAGCTTAAACGCACGGGCACCCACATCCTCGGCATCAAGGACATGGCCGGGCTGCTCAAGCCCGCCGCCGCGCGTATTCTGGTGAAGGCCATCAAGGAGGAAACCGGCCTGCCGGTGCATTTTCACACCCATGACACCTCCGGCATCGCCGGCGCCACCATTCTGGCGGCGGCGGAAGCCGGCGTGGACGCCGCGGACGCCGCCATGGACGCCATGAGCGGCCTGACCAGCCAGCCCTGCCTCGGCTCCATCGTGGAAGCGTTGCGCAACACCGAACGCGACACCGGGCTGGACCCGGCCGACATCCGCGAGTTCTCGGACTACTGGGAGGCCGTGCGCGCCCGCTACCTCGCCTTCGAATCCGATCTGCGCGCGCCCGCCTCGGAAGTGTATCTGCACGAGATTCCCGGCGGCCAGTTCACCAACCTGAAGGAGCAGGCCCGCGCGCTGGGTCTGGGCGACCGCTGGCACGAGGTCGCCAAGATGTATCGCGAGGTCAACATGATGTTCGGCGACATCGTGAAGGTCACGCCGTCGTCGAAGGTGGTGGGCGACATGGCCCTGATGATGGTTTCCGCCGGGCTGACGCCGGAAGACGTGCTAGACCCGGAAAAGGAGATCGCCTTCCCCGAATCCGTGGTCGCCATGTTCCGCGGCGAGCTGGGCCAGCCCCCCGGCGGCTGGCCGAAGGAACTGCAGAAAAAGATTCTGAAGGGCGAGAAGCCCATGACCGGCCGCCCCGGCGCCGACCTGCCGCCCGCCGATCTGGAAGCCGAGAAGAAGACGGCCGAAGAGCTGGTGGGCCGCGAGATCACCGAGGAAGAACTGTTTTCCTACCTCATGTATCCCAAGGTCTTCGTCGATTACGCGAAGAAGGCCGGGGAATACGGGCCGATGTCCGTGCTGCCCACCATGAATTTCTTCTACGGCATGGAGATCGGCGAGGAAACCACCGTCGAGCTGGAGAAGGGCAAGGCCCCGCACATCCGCCTGCTGGCCGTGGGCGAGGAGGACGACGAGGGCTTCGTGAAGGTCTTCTTCGAGCTCAACGGCGAGCCGCGCGTTGTGAAGGTGGAAAAGCGCGCCGTGGAAGGCGGCGAGCAGAAGCGCAAGGCCGCCGCGCATCCCAAGGCCGAGCCGGGCAACCCGAAGCATGTGGGCGCGCCCATGCCGGGCGTGGTTTCAACCGTTTCCGTGCGCGAGGGCCAGAAGGTGAAGGCCGGCGACGTGCTGTGCACGCTGGAGGCCATGAAGATGGAAACGGCCATTCACGCCGAGGCCGATGGCAAGGTCGCCCGCGTACTGGCTCAGCCCGGCCAGCAGGTGGACGCCAAGGATCTGCTCATCGAGCTGGAATGAGGACGCCACCGTTTCCGTAGCCGGTGATTTGATGAACTCGAGGAAAGGTGAGAGCGGCACACGCCGCCTGCCGCAATCACGCCTCATTCCGCCGCTTTCGCTGAACATGCACGCCAGGGGCACGAATCACGGGGCTGATGGGAAAGATGAACACGCACGGGCCGGAAAACCGCGCCATCCGCGCGGTGGATTACATCCACGCCTTTCTGCGGCACGAAAGTGTCTCCGGCATCCTGCTGGTGCTGGCCGCCATACTGGCCATGATCATGGCCAATCATCCGGCGCTGGCCCCGCTCTATGACTCCTTCCTGCACACGAAGGCCTCCGTGAAAATCGGTGACATCGGCCTTGAAAAGGGCCTGCTGCACTGGATCAACGACGGCCTCATGGCCATTTTCTTCCTCCTCGTGGGGCTGGAGCTGAAGCGCGAATATTATGCCGGCGAGCTGAGAAGCCGCGAGCGCGTGGTCATGCCGGCGCTGGCCGCGCTGGGCGGCATGGCGGTGCCGGCGCTGGTCTATGTCGTCATCAACGTGGGAAACCCGGAAAACCTGCGCGGCTGGGCCATTCCCGCCGCCACCGACATCGCCTTCGCGCTGGGCATTCTCGCCCTCCTCGGCAAGCGCGTGCCGCTGGCGCTGAAGACCTTCCTGCTGGCACTGGCCATGTTCGACGACCTCGGCGCCATCGTCATCATCGCCCTGTTCTATACGGAATCGCTGGACGTCAGTCAGCTCGCCGCCGCCGGCAGCGCCATCGTCGTGCTGCTCTTCTTCAACCGCGTGCTGCGCATTCGCGCGCTGGCGCCCTACATCATCGTCGGCGTCTTCATGTGGGCCTCCGTGCTCAAGTCCGGCATCCACGCCACGCTGGCCGGCTTCGTGCTGGCGCTGACCATCCCCTACGTCACCGCGCGCGAACGCGGACACGAGGAGGTGCACCACGTGCCGGACAATCCCGCCCTGTCGCTGGAACACATGCTCCAGCCATGGGTGGCATGGTTCATCATGCCCATCTTCGCCTTCGCCAACGCCGGCGTGAACGTTTCCGGCGACATCATGGCCGTGCTCGCCAACCCGGTGACGCTGGGCATCGCGCTTGGCCTGTTCCTGGGCAAGCAGGCGGGCGTGGTGGGCGGTGTGCTGCTGGGCCGGGCGCTGGGCTGGCTGACCCTGCCGCCGGGCACGCGGCTGGCACACCTCTGGGGCATCGGCATGCTCGCCGGCATCGGCTTCACCATGAGCCTGTTCATCGGCGCCCTGTCCTTCACCGCGCCGGAGCAGCAGGCGGCGGTGCGCATCGGCGTTCTGGGCGGCACCCTGCTTTCCGCCGTCACGGGGTATCTGCTGCTGCTCTTGACCCTGCCGCGCAAATCGTCCAACCCTTCGCAAACCTGAAAGTCGGGGGCATGATTCATCCTGCGTACCAGGGCGAACATCCGCGCGCCGCGATCCACTGCGGCCATGCCCTTGCCCCTGTGAGCAAGGAGGTTCCGGCAGCGCCATGCTGACTCTTTTTCTCATGGTGGCCGCGGGTCTCGCCCTGCTGCTGGCTGGTGGCGAGGCCATGGTGCGCGGCGCGGTGGCGCTGGGCCGCTGGCTGCACCTCTCGCCGCTGGTGGTGGGCATCATCATCATCGGCTTCGCCACATCCCTGCCGGAAATGGTGGTTTCCGTGCAGGCGGTGCGCATCGGCGTGGCGGAAATCGCCACCGGCAACATTCTCGGCAGCAACATTGCCAACATCCTGCTGGTGTTGGGCCTCACCGCGCTGGTGAAACCCATGCATCACCAGTCCCGCGCCGTCAGCCGCGATGCCGCCCCGCTGGTCATTTCCGCCATCGCGTTCCTGGCGCTGGGTGCTGCCGGCGTCATAGGGCGCATGGAGGGCCTGTTGCTGTTCGGCGCGCTCGTGCTGCTGATGCTTCACGAGTTCCGCCGCGCCCGCCGCGAAACGAAACTGGCCCGCGAGATCGAGGAAGAGCTGGAAGAGGAAATGCAGGTGCACCCGCTGCTGCGCAATCCTCTGCTGGCGGCGCTGGCCACGCTGGTCGGCCTCGGCCTGCTGGTCTATGGAGGCGACCTGTTCGTCAAGGGCGCCAGCGGCATTGCCGAGCATTTCGGCGTCTCCCATGGCCTCATCGGCCTCACGCTGGTGGCCCTGGGCACCTCCTCGCCGGAGCTTGCCAGCTCCCTGGTGGCGGCGCGCCACGGCCATTCCGACGTCGCCTATGGCAATGTCGTCGGCTCCAACCTGTTCAACGTGCTGGGCGTGGGCGGCGCCGCGGCGCTGGCCGGCGGCCTCACCGTGCCGGAACGCATGCTGTGGCTGGACGGCGGCGTGATGCTGGCCGCCACCGTGGCCATGATCGTCATCTTCGCCAGCCGCACCGGTCTGACCCGTGCCTTCGCCGCCCTGTTTGCCGCGTCCTACGTGGGCTACATCGCCATCCGCGCCGGCATCGCCTGATCCGCAAGTCAGGAAGCGCCTCCTGCTGGAAAAGGCAGGCGCCGCTCCCATATCCGGCGTGCTACATTGCACCTGAACATCGCCGGCAATGGAACGGACGAACGGTGCCACACGAAGGACTGCCACTGCTGCGCGACTGGATCGTGCTGCTCGTTGCCATGGGCCTCATCGTGCCCCTGGTGCGCAGGTTCAATGCGCCCACCGTATTGGGCTATCTGCTGGCCGGCGTGCTCATCGGCCCTTACGGATTGGGCGCTCTGGCGGAACATTGGCCCTGGCTGCGCTGGCTCACCATCGAAAATATCGAAACAGTCCGCTTCATGGCAGAGCTTGGGGTGGTGTTCCTGCTGTTCATGATCGGCCTGGAACTTTCCTGGGACCGGCTCATGAGCATGGCCCGCCTCGTTTTCGGCCTTGGCGCACTGCAAGTGACGCTCACCGCCCTCGCCCTCGCGGCCCTGCTGCACCTCATCGCCGGGCTGGCCGCTCCCGCCGCCGCGGTGGCGGGCATGGCGCTGGCCCTGTCTTCCACCGCCATCGTCATGCACATGATGGTGGAGGAGCGCCGGCTGGCCACCCCCGTGGGGCGCGCCGCCTTCGCCGTGCTGCTGTTTCAGGATTTGGCGGTGGTACCGGTGCTCTTCCTCACCGGCGCGCTGGCCAACGGCGCAGGCAACGGCCTGGCCGGGATGCTCTGGCCGCTTCTGTTCAACCTGGGCAAGGCGGCGCTGGCCATCGGCATCATCATTCTGGTGGGACGAAAGGCGTTGCGCCCCATGTTGCGCTTCGCCGCCAGAAGCCGCGAATCCTTCATGGCGGTTACGCTGCTGCTGGTGGTGGGCACCGGCGTGCTGACCCACGCCGCCGGCCTTTCCATGGCGCTGGGAGCGTTCCTCGCCGGACTGCTGCTGGCGGAAACCGAATACAGCCACCAGGTCCAGGTGGATCTGGAGCCCTTCAAGGGGCTGTTGATGGGCGTGTTCTTCACTTCCATCGGCATGAGCCTGAACCTGCCGGCGGCGTTCGCGCAGCCTCTCGCCCTTCTCGTCGCTCTCGCCCTGCTCATCGCCATGAAAGCCGCCATCCTGCTGGTTCTCGCCCGTGCCTTCGGACTCGGCGGCGGCACGGGCATCGAACTGGCGCTCCTGCTGGCCCACGGCGGCGAGTTCGCCTTCGTCATCCTCTCGCAGGCCGCGGCGCTGGGCGTCGTTCCCTGGCCGCAGGCGCAGTTCCTGATGGTGGTCACCACCCTCAGCATGTTCCTGCTGGGCTTTCTGGCCCGTCTCGGCCGCTGGCTCGGCGCCCGCGTCACCCGCACGGAGATGCGCCGCCACGCGCCCCTGCCCACGCCGGAGGAAACGCGCGAACTGAAGGATCACGTCATCATCATCGGCTACG
>JALUAB010000165.1 GCA_027051195.1 Hyphomicrobiales bacterium | reverse complement strand
GGGTCCAGCTCGCCGGATTCGTAGCGCTTCACCATCTCGGTGAGCGGCAGCGGCTTGATCTTGCTGGCGTGGCCGGCACAGCCGAAGGCCTCGTAGCGGTCCTTGCAGACCTGCTTCATGGCCTCCATGGCCGGCTTCATGAACTTGCGGATATCGAACTCCTTCGGCTGCTCCGCCGCCACCTTGCGGAACTGGCCGGTAGCCGCCAGGCGCAGGTCGGTGTCGATGTTGATCTTGCGCACGCCCATCTTGATGGCGCGAACCAGCTCGTCCACCGGCACGCCGTAGGTCTCCGGAATGGCGCCGCCGAACTCGTTGATGAGATCCACCAGCTCCTTAGGCACCGTGGAGGAACCGTGCATAACGATGTGGGTATTCGGAATGCGCTCGTGGATCTCGGCAATGCGGTCGATGGCCAGGATGTCGCCGGTGGGCGGGCGGGTGAACTTGTAGGCGCCGTGCGAGGTGCCCACGGCCACGGCCAGCGCGTCCACCTTGGTCTTGGACACGAAATCTGCCGCCTCGTTGGCGTCGGTCAGCAGCATGTCCTTGTCCAGCTTGCCCTCGAAGCCGTGGCCATCCTCCTTGTCGCCCATGCCGGTCTCCAGGGAGCCAAGGCAGCCCAGCTCACCCTCCACGGACACGCCGATCATGTGTGCCAGCTCGCTCACCTTGGAGGTCACGTCCACATTGTATTCATAGGAAGACGGCGTCTTGGCGTCCTCCATCAGCGAGCCGTCCATCATCACGGACGTGAAGCCATACTGCATGGCGGAGAGACAGGTCTTCACGCTGTTGCCGTGATCCTGGTGCATCACGATGGGAATGTCCGGATACATCTCCACCAGCGCCTGGATCATGTGGCGCAGCATGATGTCGCCGGCGTAGGCGCGCGCACCGCGCGAAGCCTGCAGCACCACCGGCGCGTCGCATTCTTTCGCCGCTTCCAGGATGGCGATGCCCTGCTCCATGTTGTTGATATTGAAGGCGGGCACGCCGAAATCGTTCTCGGCAGCATAGTCCAGCAGCTGCCGCAGGGTGATCATGGCCATTGGTTCGTCCTCCTCAAGTCTCGCTCTGTTGCCGTTGCGGGCGCATCTGCGGCGCTTGTGCCTTAACTCATAGCACAGGCCTCCGGCACGTAGAACCAGCGGTTTTTCCGTCCGCCGGTCGCGCCCTGTCGTTTACGCCGTGCTCTGCCGCAGCGCCGCCACGCCCGGCAGCTCCTTGCCCTCCAGCCACTCCAGGAAGGCGCCGCCGGCGGTGGATACGTAGGTGAAGTCACCGGTCACCCCGGCGGTGTTCAACGCCGCCACCGTATCGCCGCCGCCGGCCACGGTAACCAGCTTGCCGGCCTTGGTAAGCTCCGCCGCGGCGCGGGCAATCTCCACCGTGCCGGTGTCGAACGGCTCCACCTCGAAGGCCCCCAGCGGACCGTTCCACAGCAACGTCTTCAGGTCCTGCAAGCGCACCTTCAGGTCGGCGATGGACTGCGGCCCGATATCTAGAATCATCGAGTCGCTCGGCACGCCGTCCAGCGCGCACACCTCGGATTCGGCGCCGGCCTTGAACTCCCTGGCGCACACCGCGTCCGACGGCAGCACGATCTCGCAGTTGTTCTCTTCCGCCTTCGCCATGATGCTCTTGGCGGTATCCACGAAATCGGGCTCGCACAGGGACTTGCCGATGTCATAACCCAGCGCCAGCAGGAAGGTGTTGGCCATGCCGCCGCCGACGATGATCTGGTCCATCCGCGGCAGCAGGTTCTCCAGCACCGGGATCTTGGTCGACACCTTGGCGCCGCCCACCAGCGCGGCGGTTGGCCGTTCCGGATTGTCCAGCGCCGCAGAGAGCGCCTCCAGCTCCTTCATCAGCGACAGCCCGGCATACGACGGCAGGAACTTCGTGATGGCGTGCACCGACGCATGCGCCCGGTGCGACACGGAAAAGGCGTCGTTGCAGTAGATGTCCGCCAGCACCGAGAGCCTGCGCGCGAAATTCTCGTCGTCCTTCGTTTCCTCCGGATGAAAACGCAGGTTCTCCAGCAGGATGACCTCTCCGGACTGCAGCGCCCACACGGCCTTTTCAGCCACCTCGCCGACGCAGTCGGAGGCGAATTTCACCGGGCTGCCCAGCGCCTTCTCCAGCGCCTCGGCCACGGGCTTGAGCGAGAACTTCTTGTCCCGCTGGCCCTTCGGGCGGCCGAAGTGGGAGATGATGGCCACTTTCGCCCCGCGCTCCTGCAACAGCTTCACCGTCGGCACGAAGCGGTCGATGCGGGTGGTGTCGGTCACCCGCCCCTCTTCCATCGGCACGTTCAGGTCGGCGCGTACCAGCACCGTCTTGCCCTGAACGTCCGCGTCCGCGATGGACTTGATACCCTCGATGCTGCTCATCACGCCCCCATCACCTTCGCCATGGCCACGGCGGTGTCGTTCATGCGGTTGGAGAAGCCCCACTCGTTGTCATACCAGCTCAGGATTCGCACCATGCGCGAGCCGATCATCTTCGTCTGCGGCAGGGCGAAGATG
>JALUAB010000164.1 GCA_027051195.1 Hyphomicrobiales bacterium | reverse complement strand
CAGCCCCACGAGAATGTCGCCGGCCTGCATCCTTTCCCGCCGCGGCAGAACTTCGCTGCGCTCCACCGCGCCAACTGCGAAACCGGCAAGATCGTAGTGTCCCTGCGCATACATGCCCGGCATTTCCGCTGTCTCACCGCCGATGAGCGCGCAGCCGGCCAGGGTGCAGCCCTTCGCGATGCCCCGCACCACCGCCACCGCGTCTTCCACCGCCAGCTTGCCGGTGGCGAAATAGTCCAGGAAGAACAGCGGCTCCGCGCCCTGCACCACGAGGTCGTTCACGCACATGGCCACCAGGTCGATACCTATGGTTTCGTGGTGCCCGGACTGGATGGCCAGCAGCACCTTGGTGCCCACGCCATCGGTGGCCGCCACCAGCAGCGGCTCGCGGTAGCCGGCCGCGGAGAGATCGAACAGCCCGCCGAAACCGCCGAGATCCGCATCCGCCCCCGGCCGCGCCGTCGCCGCCGCCAGCGGTGCGATGGCCCGCACCAGCGCGTTGCCGGCGTCGATGTCCACGCCCGCCTCGGCGTAGGTGAGGCCCTTGCCCGGTTTTTTCTCTGCCATGTGCGCCTTGCCGTTCGCCCGCGCGGCATTTACCCTTGCGCGATGAGAAATGCATCCGCGCGGTTGCCGCCGTTTCCATCACCCTGTATTGAAACAGCCCGCGCATGCATGCAAGAAGAAGAGAGTTTTTGCACACAGGTTGCGAAACGCGCGCGGGGCGCGCAAACGCCATGACCGGGGGCAACGGTTGGCATGAAAATCGTTCGTGAAGGGAGCAATCCGTCCGTGGTGCTCTGCACCGCGCTGCTGGCACTGGCCTTGTTGCTGGCGCCCACGCTGTTGCGCGCAACGCCGGCCTGGGCGAAGGAGCACGCCCTGTTCCAGGTGGACGCCATCCCCGTGGACGAAACGGCGGCGGACGCCACGCAGGCCAAGATGAAGGCCATTCTGGGTGCCCAGCGCAAGGCCTTCCTGAAGCTCGTGCGCCGGCTGGCCGGGCCGGAGGCGGAAAGGCGCCTGGCGAAGCTTTCCGACCGCGACATCGGACGGCTGCTTTCCTCCCTGTCCATCGCCGACGAACAGACCGGTCCCACCCGCTACATCGCCCGGATCACTGTGCGCTTCAATCCCGGCAAGGTCACCCGCCTGTTGCGTGGCCGCGGCATCGCCTTCGTCACCCGCCAGGCACCGCCGGTGCTGGTGCTGCCCGTATGGGAGGGGCCTGAAGGCCCGGTTCTGTGGGATGACAACCCCTGGCTCAAGGCATGGCGCAAGCTGGCCGACGAACATGCGCTGGTGCCCGTGATCATTCCCGCCGGGGATGACGTGGACAGGAACACGCTCACCCCGCGGGAGGCCATGGACGGCGACGAGGCGGCGCTGCAGGCGCTGGGTCTGCGCTACGAGAAGGATTACGTGCTCGTCGCCATCGCCCGCCCGCGGGGAGAGAACGCCGTCCAGGCGGCCATGATCGGCAAGTCTCCGGGCGGCAGGATCGCCTTCGACAAGACCTATCAGGCGCCGGAAGGTGAAAGGATGGACGCCGCCGCCGAGCAGGCCGTGCGCCGTTTCATTGCCGTCATGACGCAGAAATGGCGCAACAAGTTGCTGAAGAAAATGCGTGAGGAGCGCCAGCGCCGCCAGCAGGCCCGCGCCGCCCAACGCATGACCGTCATCGTGCCCTTCGGTTCCTTGCGCGAATGGCAGCTGCTGCGCGCCCGGCTTTCCACCACGCCCGGCATCAGCGGTGTGGACGTGCGGTCGCTTTCCGGCACCCACGCGGTGGTCATGATTGCCACCACGCTGCCGCCCGATGCCCTGCGCCAGGCGCTGGCCCGCTCCGGGCTCGACTTGCGGAACAATGGCGGCCGATGGTATCTGCGGGCCTGGTGAGCTGGCCGGCGGCACAGCCGGAAGGGGACGGCCGGCATGGCTCGCAAGCATGGAGTTCCACATGGCGCTGCCGGTCACGCTGCCCAACCTCATCACCATCGCCCGCATCCTCATGGTGCCCCTGGCCGTCTGGCTCATCATCGATGCTCAGGTGGAGCTGGCGCTGCTGGTCTTCGTCGTCGCCGGCGTGTCCGACGCCGTGGACGGCTGGCTGGCCAAGCGCTTCGACATGAAAACGGATCTGGGCGCGCATCTGGACCCGCTGGCCGACAAGCTGCTGCTCATCGCCCTGTTCGTCACGCTGGCCATCATGCAGAAGGTGCCGGCATGGCTGACCATTCTGGTGGTCAGCCGCGATGTGCTCATCGTAGGCGGCGTGGTGCTGGCCTGGGTCATGGAGCGGCCGATGGAGATGCGGCCGCACCCGGTTTCCAAGGCCAACACGGCCGCCCAGATCGTCTATGTGGGCTTCACGCTGCTGTTTCTTTCCGCCGGCTGGAACATGCTCTGGCTGGAATGGATCGGCGCGCCGCTGGTGGCCGCGCTCACGCTGGCTTCCGGCGCGCTCTATCTGCGCGACTGGCTGCGCCATATGGCGGAGGCCAACGGTCATGGTTGAGCGTTGTGGGAGATGCCTTGCGC
>JALUAB010000163.1 GCA_027051195.1 Hyphomicrobiales bacterium | reverse complement strand
TCAATTCGCCCCCGCGGCCTTCGCTTCGGCGGAAACGACTTGCCCGGGCGGGGCTGCCCTCTCAGTGCGTCCAATTCACCTTGCGGCCGCAGCGGAAGTTGTCGGCGTAGGATTTCTTCTTCGGGCGCGGGGCGTGTTCCGGCAGCACGATGTAGGGGATGCCGTGTTTCTTCGCATGTGCTTCCGCCTTCTCGCGGGTGGGGAAGAACAGTTTCACCTGACGCTTCATGTCGCTCATGGTGGTCCAGCCCATGAGGGGTTCACGGCCGTAGGGCTGCTCCGGCTCGAATTCGAGGCACCACCGCTGCGTGCGCCGCGTGCCGGACTGCATGGCGTTTCTCGCCGGCCTGTAAATGCGCGCCACCATGTTTTCGTGCTCCCCTTGCGCGGTTGTCCGTATTGGTCGGGGCGGCAGGATTCGAACCTGCGACCCTCTGCTCCCAAAGCAGATGCGCTGACCTGACTGCGCTACGCCCCGTTGCCTGCCACCTAACTGAATAGGCATGGCGACGGTGGCTGGCAAGAGCTTTACCGCGTGTTTACGCTCCTGCGGGTAGCATGCAGGACAAGCCAACGGTACGCCTGCGTGGGGAGCGCAACGGGGCCATGTATCTGGAGCACGACGTATCCATGATGTTCGGAAACGATGCCAAGGCCCGCGTCCTGGCGCCGCAGGCAGGCGCAGATCAGGAAATTCCGGTGATCCTCTTCGGCCGCTTCATGCGGGCGGATCGCAGCGAATATGCCTGCCGCGTCAAGCACATCTCGCTGGAACGCGCGGAGGTGCATTGCGATGTGGAAGTGGCCGAGGGTGAGCGTATCGTCGCCTATCTCGACGACCTCGGGCGGATCGAGGGGGACGTCGAATCGGTGGCGGAAGGACATTTTCAGCTGTGTCTGAAGCTGAGCCCCGCAGGACGCGAGCGCCTGGCGAAGAAGATCGACTGGGTGCGGCGCAAGGCGCGCGGTGAAGGGGTGGAGAAGCGCCGCTTCGAGCGCTATCGTCCGCGGGAGGCAAAGTCCTGCATCACCATGAGCGACGGCCGCGAATATCCTTGCGAGATCATCGACATTTCGGTTTCCGGCGCGGCAGTGAAGGCGGGGGTGTTGCCGGCAGTGGGCAGCGTGGTGATGCTGGGCAGGACGCGCGGCCGGGTGGTGCGGCACTTCGAGGAAGGCTTCGCGGTGGAATTCGTGCGATTGCTGCCCATGGAGAAGTTGAAGGAAAAGATCCGCTGACATGAGGCGCGGGAAGGATCGGGCGGGTGCCGGCTTGCGGTTGGAGGCCGGCGCCTTTCATGTATAGAGGTGCGAAAAAGACCACGGGAGCGCCATGACGATGCAGGAGCTGGCCGTCATCATTCTCGCCGCCGGCATGGGAACACGCATGAAGTCGCGCGTTCCAAAGGTGCTGCACGAAGTGGCCGGACGCTCCATGCTGGGGCACGTACTGGCACGGGCGGCGGCGCTGAAGGCGGCACGCGTGGTGGTGGTGCACGGCCCGGGCGGGGAGGGTGCGCCTGTGGCGGCGGAAGCCCGACGGTGGATGCCCGATGCGGCGCTGGCCGAGCAGGCGGAACGGAAAGGCACCGGACACGCGGTGATGCAGGCGCTGCCGGCGCTGGAAGGGTTCGATGGCAGGGTGCTGGTGCTCTATGGCGACGTGCCGCTGCTTTCGCACGAGACGCTGGAAACGCTGCTGGCAAAGGCGGCGGAAGCGCCGCTGGCGGTGCTCGGTTTCGAGGCCGCCGACCCCACAGGTTATGGACGCCTGATCCTGTCGAGGAACGGTGGCGTGGACGCCATAGTGGAGGAAAGGGACGCCACCGAGGCGCAACGGCGCATCATCCTTTGCAACTCCGGCGTGATGGTGGCCGAGGCGGCGCTGTTGCGGCGGCTGCTGCCGGAGCTTTCCGGAGAGAATGCGCAGGGCGAGCTGTATCTCACCGACCTCGTGGCGCTGTCGCGGGCGGAAGGGGCGCGGGTGGCGCTGGCCACCTGCGCGGAGGAAGAAACACTGGGGGTGAACGACCGGGTGCAGCTGGCACGGGCGGAGCAGGTAATGCAGCGGCGGTTGCGCACGGCGGCCATGCGCAATGGCGCCACCTTCACCGATCCGGACAGCGTATTCCTTTCCTTCGACACGGAACTGGGGCGGGACGTGACGGTGGGGCCGTTCGTGGTGTTCGGCCCCGGCTGCCGGGTGGAGGACGATGTGGTCATTCACTCCCACTGCCACCTGGAAGGTGCGGTGGTGGAAGAGGGGGCACGAATCGGCCCGTTCGCGCGGCTGCGGCCGGGGGCGCGGGTGCGGACAGGTGCCAGGGTGGGCAATTTCGTGGAGATCAAGAACGCCACCGTGGAGCCGGGCGCGAAGGTCAACCACCTGAGCTACATCGGAGACGCCACGGTGGGCGAGAGCGCCAATATCGGTGCCGGGACCATCACCTGCAATTACGATGGCTACCTGAAACATCGCACGGAAATCGGCGCGGGGGCCTTCATCGGCTCCAACACGGCGCTGGTGGCACCGGTGAGGGTCGGTGACGG
>JALUAB010000162.1 GCA_027051195.1 Hyphomicrobiales bacterium | reverse complement strand
ACGGCGGGCGGCGTCGCGGCGGGCGTCGGCCAGCGATTCGTCGATGGCGCGGCCCAGCTTGTCCACCAGCTCGTCCAGATGGTGCTCCTCCATGATGAAAGGCGGTGCCAGCAGCACGTGATCGCCGGAGAAGCGATCCGCCGTGCCTCCCATGGGATAGCAGATGAGGCCATGTTCCATGGCCTTGCTCTTGATGCGCGCAGCCAGCTGCCAATCGGCCGGGAAGGGCTGCCTGGTTTCGCGGTCGGCCACCAGCTCCAGCCCGCGGAACATGGCGCGGCCGCGGATGTCGCCAATGTGCGGATGGTCGCCGAAACGCTCCACCAGGCGGGCCATCAGCTTTTCGCCCATCTCGGAGGAGCGGTTTACCAGGTCTTCCTCGTCGAACACCTTCAATACCGCTGCCCCGGCGGCGCAGGCGGTGGCATGGCCGACATAGGTGTGGCCGTGGGCAAAGGCGCCGGAGCTTTTTTCCACTTCGGCGATGATTTCCTCGCGCACCATCATGGCGCCGATGGGCTGATAGCCGCCGCCCAGCCCCTTGGCGAGGGTGATGATGTCGGGCACCACGCCATCCTGCTCGAAGGCGAAGAGAGTGCCGCAACGGCCCATGCCGCACATGACCTCGTCGAGGATCATCAGCACGCCGTAGCGGTCGCAGATCTCGCGGATGCGGCGGAAGTAGCCCGGCGTGGGCGGAGCGGCACCCAGCGTGGCGCCCACCACCGTCTCGGCGATGAAGGCGGCCACGCGCTCCGGGCCGACATCCAGGATGGCCTCCTCCAGCGCGCCGGCCACGCGCTCCGTATAGGCTTCCCGTGATTCGTGCGGGCGCCGCCAGCGGTATTCGTAACAGGGCACGATCTTGCGCACCACCGGCATGAACATGGGGGCGAAGGGATTGGGCGAAGGGTGCTTGCCGCGCAGGATGGGCGTGCGGCCGGAGATGGACATGCAGCCGATGGTGGAGCCGTGATAGCTCTGGCGGCGCGAGATGAAATGATCGCGCGTGTCCTGCCCGCGCTCCACCTGCAATTGACGAGCCAGCTTCAGCGCCGCCTCGTTGGCCTCCGAGCCGCCGGAGAGGAAATAGACGCGCCATTCGCCACCCGGCGCCTTTTCCGAGAGCAGGTTGGCCAGCTCCTCCGCCGCGTCGTTGGTGAAGAAGGCGGTGTGCGCATAGGGCATCTTCTCCAGCTGACGCCTGATGGCCTCGATGACCTTGGGGTGGCCGTGGCCGAGGCAGGAAACGGCGGCGCCACCGGAGGCATCCAGATAGACCTTGCCGTCGGCATCGTGGATATGAACACCCTCGGCCTTCACCGCGCGCGGCAGCGCCACGCGCAGATTACGGTGCAGCACATGAGTGGGAACGGGAACAGGCATGGCGCAAAGCCTCCTGCTGCATTGATGGCGTTGTGGGAAAGGGGATCGTGCGCGTCTGGTCGTGTCTGGCTGAATGCGGTTCGGCTGCTTGCGTTCAGCGCGAATCCTGCAAGGAAGGTGATGACGCTCCCATTTTACGCCGTGTGGCGCGCGGGGCAATGAAAAATGTGCGTGACGTTCACGGCCGACATGCGGGAGCAAGCGTGTCCGCCAGTTCGGCGATGATGGATTCGAGCAGCGGGCGGCCGCAAGGGGTGACGGCGATACGGCTTAAAGCGGGCCGGTGCAACAGCCCCTGGGCGCACAGGCTCTCGACGTGCTGCGCCGCGGGGGCAAGGCCGCTCAGGGCGGCGAGGCGGGCGAGATCGGCGCCTTCCGCCGTGCGCAGGCTCATCAGCAGGTATTCCAGCGCCATCTGTTCGGGCGACAGGCGCTGCTTTTCCGCGATGCCGGCATCGCCGTGCTCCAGCGTCTGCTCAAGCCACCGTCGCGGGTGACGCTCGGCGGTGAGCGCGATGCGCGTGCCATCCTCACCGATGATGCGGGAATGGGCGCCAGGGCCGATGCCGACGTAAGGGCCATAGCGCCAGTAGAGCAGATTGTGACGGCATTCCTTGCCGGGCATGGCATAGTTGGAAATCTCGTAGAGGCGCAGGCCCGACGCGGCCAACAGCTCTTCCGTGGCCTCATACAGCGCCAGTGCCGTTTCCTCGTCCGGCAGTTCCAGTCTGCCGCGCTCATGCAGGGCGAAGAAGGGCGTTTCCGGCTCCATGGTGAGCTGGTAGGCGGAAAGGTGGCGCGGACCCAACGCCAGCGCCTGCTTCAGCTCCGCGCGCCAGTCCGCTACCGCCTGGCCGGGACGGGCGTAAATGAGATCGAAGCTTGCGCGTGGAAACAGCTTGCGTGCCAGCTCGAAGGCATGGATGGCTTCCCGCGCCGTGTGCTGGCGGCCAAGCAGGCGCAGGGCATCGTCGTTCAGCGCCTGCACGCCGAGAGAAAGGCGGTTGACGCCGGCAATGGCGAAACCGGCGAAGTTTTCCTGTTCGGCGCTGGTGGGGTTGGCCTCCAGCGTGATTTCCACGTCATCCGCCAGCGGCCAGTGGCGGGCGATGGCGGAAAGCACCGATTCCACCAGCGCCGGCGGCATGAGCGAGGGCGTGCCGCCGCC
>JALUAB010000161.1 GCA_027051195.1 Hyphomicrobiales bacterium | reverse complement strand
GGCACCACGGGCACGCCCAGCATCTTTTGCAGCTTGCCCGCATCCACCGGGCGACCCTCGGCCTCGGCCACGTCCATCATGTTCAGCGCCACCACCAGCGGCTGGCGCGTCTCGATAAGCTGGGTGGTGAGGTAGAGGTTGCGCTCCAGGTTGGAGGCATCGACGATGTTCACGATCACGTCGTGCGGCTCATTGGCGATGGCGGCGCGTGCAATGCTCTCGTCCATGCCGCCCTGGCCGCTGCCGGGGCTGAGCGAATACACGCCGGGCAGATCGATGAAGAGGATCTCGCCACGCTCATCGCGATAGACGCCCTCGCGGCGCTCCACCGTCACGCCCGGCCAGTTGCCGGTGCGCTGGCGGGCGCCGGTGAGCAGGTTGAACAGCGTCGTCTTTCCGGCGTTGGGGTTGCCGGCGATGTAGGCGATGATACGCGCCGCGCGCCGCTCGTCACCACCTTCATCCGGCGCGGCGTCAGGCCCTGTTTCGCAGCAGGCGCGCGCCATGACACGTTTACCTCCCGTGGAGCGGCGGGGAATGGTGAAACAGCGACGGCATCAGCGGCGCGGCGCACAGGGGGAAACAAGCACGTGCTCGGCCGCTTCCGGCGCCAACGCCAGCTTCAGGCCGTCTGAGGTGACGACGACGCCGCAGGGGCCGTGCTGGGAGACCTCGATGCAATTGCCTGGCCGCAGGCCGAGATCGCGCAGGCGGCGCTGGAAGGCGGCATCGCCACCAACGGCGTGGATGCGCACCATCTGCCCCGCCCTGTGGCGGCTGAGCGGCTCGCAGGGGCTTTCCGCAGCCTCCCGCCGTGGCTGCGGCTTCGGATTCGCCACCTTCTCCGGGTTCGCTTTCATTGACGTCTCCCCACGCACTCACCCGCAGATGCGAATGATTTTCATTTTCCAGATGCAGATATATATTCACTATGGCTCATTTGCAAGCCACTCGCAATGACACATTGCCGCACGCCGAGGGGGCGCCTCACACGAACCGCACCACCTCTTCGAACGGCAGACGCGCGCGGGCGGGTTGCTGCCAGTCGGGATGGCGGTAGCCCAGCGCGCAAAGCACGGCGACGCTGAAATCATCCGCCATTTCATCGGGCAGCTTTTCGTGCAGGAAATGGTCGAGCGCGCTCTTGTCGAAGCCTTCCAGGGGGCAGCTGTCCACCTTCGAGGCCGCCGCCGCGGCCATGATGTCCGCCAGCGCGATGTAGCACTGCTTGGAGCCCCAGGCGAAGAAGTTCATGTAGGGGATCAGCTCCTGCCAGTAGTAGTTCTCGATGCGCTTGTAATAGGCGCGCAGTTGCTCCTCGTTGAAGCCGCGCATGGCGAAGACGCGGCGCATGTGCTCCGAGCCGGGCTTGAGCGTCTTCTCGCGGCGGGTGAGGATGACCACCAGGTGCGAGCAGTCCGTCACCTGCGGCTGATCCCAGCACAGGGGGCGCATCTCCCTTCGCAGCGCGTGGTCGGAAATGACGAGGAATTTCCATGGTTGCAGGCCGAAGGACGAGGGCGAGATGTGCGCGGCCTCCATGATCTCGCGGATGGTTTCCTCCGGGATGGTGCGCTCGGGGTCGAACTTCTTGCAGGCGTGACGGAAGTACAGCGCTTCCAATACGGCGTTCATGGTGGTTCTCCTCCCGTGGCATGTGGCCCCCGCACGCATATTTGAGTAAGAAAGCGGCCATGAGCAAGATCTCGGACGATATCGATGCGGCGGTGGCGGCGCTCAAGCGCAGGGAGCTGGTGGCCTTCCCCACCGAGACGGTTTACGGGCTGGGGGCCGACGCTGCCAACGACGCGGCGGCGTCGAAAATCTACGCGGCAAAGGGGCGGCCCGCCACCAATCCGCTAATCGCGCATGTGGCCGACGCTACCGCGGCGGAGGCGCTCATAGAGATGCCGGAAGGCGCGCGGCGTCTGGCGGCGGCGTTCTGGCCGGGGCCGCTGACCATCGTGGGCAAGGCGCGGCCGGATGCGCCGGTTTCCGCCATCGCGCGGGCGGGCCTGCCGACGCTGGCGGTGCGGGTGCCGGCACACCCGGTGGCGCAGGCCATGCTGAAGGCGTTCGGTGGGCCGGTGGTGGCGCCCTCGGCCAACGTCTCCGGGCGGCTGTCGCCGACGGAAGCGGAGCACGTGGAGGAAAGCCCGCTCAGCCAGCACGTGGCGCTCGTCCTCGACGGCGGCGAGTGCGACGTGGGGCTGGAGAGCACCATCGTGGGGTTCGATGAAACCGGTGCGGCGACGCTGTTGCGCCCCGGCGGCATTCCGGCGGAGGAGATCGAGAAGGTGCTGGGGGCGCCGCTGACGCGCCCTGCCCCATCGCCGGAGCGACCCAATGCGCCGGGGCAGCTGACCTCGCACTATGCGCCGCGTGCGCGGCTGCGGCTGAACGTTGAGCGGCCGGAACCGGGCGAGATGTACCTGGGCTTCGGGCCGGCTGCGCCATCGGATGTGCCGGGGCTGAATCTCTCGCCGACGGGAAACCTCAAGGAAGCAGCGCAGAATCTCTACGCCTATCTGCATATTCTGGATGCGACGGGGGTGG
>JALUAB010000160.1 GCA_027051195.1 Hyphomicrobiales bacterium | reverse complement strand
TGGTGACGGCGCTGACGGCGCCGACGGCGGAAGGCATCCTTTATGAAGTGGACATGCGGCTGCGCCCTTCAGGATCGCAGGGGCCGGTGGCGACGCATATCGAGAGCTTCACCCGATATCAGGCGGAGCAGGCGTGGCTATGGGAACATCTGGCGCTGACCCGGGCGCGACCGGTGGCGGGAGACGCAAGCCTGTGTGCGCGCATCGCGCGGGTAGTTGAAGAAACGCTGCGCAGGAAACGCTCGCAGGAGGAGGTACGCGCCAGAGTGGCGGACATGCGAGCGCGCATCCTGCGGGAAAAACCACCGGTGAGCACGTGGGACGTCAAGACCGGCGCCGGCGGGCTCATCGACGTGGAATTCATCGCGCAGGGGCTGGTGCTCATGCATGCGCACACGCACCCGGAAATCTGCCGGCGCAATACGCACGAGGTCTTGCTGGCGCTGCTGGAGGCCGGGCTGCTAGAGGCCGAAGAAGGCGACGTGCTGTTGCGCGCCACCGCTCTGTATCATCGGCTGTTGCATGCCGAACGGCTGTGCACACGGGCGGGGGAGAAAACAAGGGCCGACGCGCTGCCGGCGGGAGTGGCGCGAATTCTGTCGCGGGCGGCGGAAGCACCCGATCCGGAGCGGGCACGGGCGGCGCTGGACGATGCACGGGCGCAGGTGGCGGTGCTTTTCGAGCGGCTCATGGGTGGGCCGTGACTTTCGCCATGCCGGTGGGAGTCGGTTCCTGGTTCACGGATGCGAAAGCCCCTGGCACGAGGCCCCGGCTCGCGCCGGGGTGACGCACCGCCCCGAAAAAGAGCCCTCCCCCGCCGGAGCGGGAGAGGGCATGGCGCGAGGGGGAGGGAGGGGAAACTATTTCTTCAGCGGCAGGGCGACGAAGCGCTGGTCGCCATTGCGGGAACGCACCAGCAGCAACACCGCCTTGCGGCCCTTCTCGCGGGCCCTGGCGATGGCCTTGCCGAAATCGGACGGTGAATTGACCTTCTCGCCCGCCACCTCGAGGATGACATCGCCGGAGCGCAGGCCCTTCTCGGCCGCCCGGGAAGCGGGATCGACCTCGGCGATGACGACGCCTTCACCATTCTCGGCAGGCCGAAGCGACAGACCCAACTCCGCCGGCGACACGGCGGCGGGGCCGCCCTTGCCGAAGGTCCTGGCGATTTCCTCGTCAGAGGGCATGCGGCCGATCTTCACGTCCAGCGTCTGGCGCCTGCCGTCGCGAAGAATGGCGACCTTCGCCACGACGTCCGGGTTGATATCCGCCACCATCATGGCCAGATGGCGCGGGTTCTTCACCTTTCGCCCGTTGACCTCGAGGATCACGTCGCCGGTCTTCAGGCCGCCCTTCTCCGCGGGCGAGCCCGGGGTGACCTTGACCACGATGGCGCCGTGGGGTTCATCCAGCCCAAGGCCCTCGGCCATTTCCTTGTCCACGGCCTGGATCTGAACGCCCAGCCAGCCGCGCACCACATGCCCCTTCTCCTTCAACTCGCGCACGATCTTCCTGGCAACACGGGCAGGAATGGCGAAGCCGATGCCCACCGATCCGCCGGTGGGAGAAAAGATGGCGGTGTTCACGCCAACCACGCGGCCCTTCATGTTGAAGGTGGGGCCGCCGGAATTTCCGCGGTTGATGGCGGCGTCGATCTGCAGGAAATCGTCATAAGGCCCGGCGCCGATATAGCGGCCCTTGGCGGAGACGATGCCGGCCGTTACCGTGCCGCCAAAACCGAAGGGATTACCCACGGCGATGACCCATTCACCAACGCGCGGCTCCTTCTCGGCAAATTGCACGTAGTGGAAGGACTTACCCTTGGCGTCCACCTTCAAGAGCGCCAGATCCGTCTTCTTGTCCGACCCCAGCAGGCGGGCGCGATAGCGCTTGCCATCCGCCGTCTTGACCCAGATCTTCGCGGCCTTGCTGACGACATGATGGTTGGTGACCACATAGCCGTCGGAGCTGATGAAGAAGCCGGAACCAACGGCGCGGCCGCGGAAGCGCGGCATGGGCTGCTCGGGAATGCCAAAACGCTTCATGCCGCCGAACTGATCCATGAAGTCCTTGAAGAACCTGCGCAGCTCCGGCGGCAGCTTGTCCAGATCGCCACCGAACTTGCGAAAGAGACGCCGGCCCTTGCGCATCATGCCGGGGTCAACCTCCACCTCGATGGAAACCACCGCCGGCATCACCTTTTCCGCCAGATCCGCAAAACCCGCCTCCAGCGTGGGCGCCTTCATGTTTTCCGCGGTTACGGCCTTTTCCTTCTCGCCGCCGAACAGCGTCTTCAAGACACCGCCAGCCTTTTCGGCCTGCACCGGCGCCGCCACACCGGCACCCAACAGCGCTCCCGCAAGCGCCAACGCCATTAAGCGGCGCGCGCCTTTCTCCGATTTCATCGTCAAACGCTTCATCGTCACACTCTCCCTGAGTGAAAATCCGACCGGAAATACGACTGGCCGCGGATGATGACGGCCTTTCAGGCAGGGAGATAGGGAGCGGATGGGGACGAGAGAATGGCGGCGAAGTGAAAAATCGGTAACGCCTACGAAACAATACGTGAAAAATTGGAAATAAAAAGAGCCTGCCGAGTGGCAGGCCCTGATTTTCCCCTGGCCTGTCAGCGCCTTGCCACCCGGGTGGCGCGGCCGCCGCAATACCAGCTCCAGGTGCGGTTGGGCCCGATATCCACATGCACGAAACGCCGGCCGCAATAAAAACCACGCCCACCGCCCACATTGCGCGCCCACCAGGCCAGAATGGTGCGGCGAGACACGCCGGGCATGATGATATCCGCAGCCTTGCAGCCAACGGCGCGGCGATGCCAGCTTCTGGGCGCGCGCCTGTTGCCGTGCAGGCGGCAACCACCCTGAGGCGTTACCTTGATCGGCCGGCCGAAAGCCTTGTGCAGACGATAAAGCTTCGCCTTAAGGGCCGGATTCAGTCCGGCGACATCACCGGAGAGCCAGTTGCCGGCCTGTGCCGGCGAAACGGTAACAGCGGCAAGCAGAAAAAGGCCCGCCGCAATTCTGCTTACATGCATGGGTCACTCCCTTACCGGTTGACGGCTGGCGGGCCGGTAAGGGCGAAATATGGCGAATATCAGGACTCTTGAATTTATTGCAACCCAGGCATGCAGCGCGGGAAAGTCACGAATGATCCAGCAGCTCGCGCAGGCGCTTGCGCTCCTCGTCCGAAAGCGGCGCTTCCGCTTGCGTGGCTTCCGGTGCCGCCCGCACCCGTCGCCGCAAATACACGGCGGCCGCAACCAAGCCTATGCCCAACACCAGAAACGGGCCTATCCACAGGATAAGGGTGTGGGTCGCGAAGCGGGGCCTGAGCAGGACGTATTCGCCGTAGCGATCCACGAGGAACTGGACGGCCTGCTCATCGGTATCGCCGGCCTTCAGGCGCTCGCGCAGCAGAATGCGCAGATCGCGTGCCAACGGCGCATTGGATTCATCAATGTTCTCGTTCTGACAGACCAGGCAGCGCAACTCCTGCGACAGGCGACGAGCGCGGGCCTCCAGCTTCGGATCCTTGAGCATTTCATCGGGCTCCACCGCCCGGGCGGTGGTGGGGCGCAATATCTCCTGCACCGGCATGGCCGCCAGCATGATAAGCGCCAGCGCCAACGAAACGATCAGACAACGCATCCGATATCGCATGGCTTCCCGTATCCCTGCCCTATTCCGCGGCCTGGGCCGCCACCTTGCTCTCCGTGCGTTCGGCGATGCCAACGCGGAAGCGCCTGTCGGCCAGGCCGATGATGCCCCCGAAGACCATCATGAGCGCACCGAGCCAGAGGAAATAGATCATCGGCTCGAAATAGATGCGCACGGTGCGGCCCATCGGCGACTTGTCGCCGATGGCGATATAGAGATCGCCCAGCGGGCGGTGCAGCAGCGCGACTTCCGTGGTGGGCATGCCGCGGCGGCCGAGGAAGGTGCGTTTTTCAGAAAAATCGGTGGCTATCAGCCGGCCGTCCTTGAAAATCTCGAAGGTGCCGCGTTCCGCCAGGTAGTTGGGGCCTGTGGCCTGTTGCATGCCCTTGTAAACGACCTCGTAGCCGGCGATCTGCACCTTCTGTCCCGGCTGCATGGCCATAATCACTTCCCCCTTCCACGTGGTGGAGATGATGGCGCCCAGCACCACCAGTCCGACGCCGGCATGCGCCAGCGTCATGGCCCAGAGGTGGCCGGGCATGGTGCGGATGCGCTTCATGACCACGTTCATGGGGGCGCGGAAAAGCATGACGCGACCGGCCCATTCCTCCCAGGCGCCGAAGAAGACCCAGGCACCCACCGCGATGCCCAGTGCCGCCCCCACGCCGGCGCCCAGAGCCAGAGCCACCGCCAGGGCGACCAGCGCGGCAAGCAGGGCGGCCACCTTGAGCCTGCCCAGAACCATCCTCAGATTGCCGCGTTTCCAGGCCAGCAGGGGGCCGATGGGCAGCAGGATGAGCAACGGAAAGATGAGCGCACCGAATGTCATATTGAAATAGGGCTCACCGACGGTGATCTTGCCGCCGCCGGTAGCGGCTTCATAAACCAGCGGATAGATGGTGCCGATGAAGACCGCTGCCGTGGCGGCGGACAGCAGCACGTTGTTCATCACCAGTGCGCCTTCGCGCGAGATCGGTTCGAAAGATCCTTCCAGCTTGAGCACGTGGGCGCGGGTGGCATAGAGAAACAGGGAGCCCCCGATAAACAAGGCCAGAATGGCCAAAATGAAGGTGCCGCGCTCCGGATCCGTGGCAAAGGCGTGCACCGAGGAGAGCACGCCGGAGCGCACCAGGAAGGTGCCGATGAGGGAGAAGGAAAAGGCCACCAGCGCCAGCAGCACCGTCCATGTCTTCAGCGCGTTGCGCTTTTCCACCACGATGGCGGAATGCAGGAGCGCCGTGCCGGCCAGCCAGGGCATGAAGGACGCGTTTTCAACCGGATCCCAGAACCACCAGCCGCCCCAGCCCAGTTCGTAATAGGCCCAGAAGGAGCCCAGCGCGATGCCGGCGGTGAGAAACGTCCACGCGGCCAGCGTCCACGGCCGCACCCACCGGCCCCAGGCGGAATCCACCTTGCCCTCCAGCAGGGCCGCGATGGCGAAGGCGAAAGCGACTGAAAAGCCGACGTATCCGGCATAAAGCATGGGAGGGTGGGCGGCCAGCGCCGGGTCCTGCAGCAGCGGGTTCATGCCCTGCCCTTCCAGCGGCACGCGGCCTTCCGGTATGCGCACGAAAGGGCTGGAAACGGCCACGATGTAGAACAGGAAGGCGGAGGCGATGGCCCCCTGCACGCCCAGCACGCGCGCCTTGAGCGACTGGGGCAGGTTGCCGGAAAAAGCGGCCACGGCGAGCGTGAACAGGGACAGGACGAAAACCCAGAGCAGCATGGAGCCCTCATGGTTCGCCCATGTGCCGGTGATCTTGTATATGAACGGCTTGGCGGTATGCGAGTTCTGCCAGACGTTCAGGACAGAGAAGTCGGACGTGACATAGGCGTGGATGAGCGCGGCGAAAGAAAAGGAAATCAGCAGAAACTGCACGCCGGCGGCGGGAGCGGCCAATTCCATGAGCCGGGGGTTTCCGACGTGCGCTCCGTAGATCGGAACGACCGTCTGGTATATCGAGACTGCCAGCGCCAACACCAGCGCGTAATGCCCCAGCTCCACGATCATGACGCTCTCCTCCCTCAGATGCCGATCAATAGCTGCCACTGGCTGCCGCTGCCGTGGGCGCGGCGTTCTGCTGCTTGCTGGCGTGCTCCCAAAGCCCACGCTTCTTCAGGGCGTCGGCCACTTCTCGCGGCATGTATTTCTCGTCGTGTTTCGCCAGCACCGTGTCGGCGACGAAGGTGCCATCGGACTGCAGGCGCCCCTCCGCCACCACGCCCTGCCCTTCACGGAACAGGTCGGGCAGGATACCCTTGAACGTCACCGGCACGCTCTTCGCCGTGTCGGTGATAGTGAAACGAATGACGCCGTCATCCATGAGCTTGACGGACCCCTTCTCCACCAGGCCACCAAGACGCAGCCGGGCACCAGGCGTGATCTCGTGTTCGGCCAGCTTTTCGCTCATTTCGGAAGGGGTATAGAAAAACACCAGCGTATCGCGCAGGGCATAAAGGATGAGCCCCGTAGCCACGCCCAGGAATACCAGGCCGCCAATCAGCATCAGCGTGCGTTTCTGTTTGCGGGTCATGGCCATCGTTCCTTTCCGTTTCTCTTTCCCTGCTTTGTTCCGTCCATCCCGCCTCAGGACGACAGGCCCAGTTGCGCCGCCAGCGAATCTATGCGCTTCAGGGCATCGGCATTACCGGAGAAGGCCTGACGGGCGCGGGTGAGTGCATCCCGCGCCTTGTCGGTTTCACCCAGCACCTTGCGGGCGCGAATGAGCCGAAGCCATCCGGCAAGGTCTTCGGGGTTGTTACGCAGGCGCGCATCCAGCCCTTCCACCATGTTGCGGATCATGGCCATGCGGTCTTCAGGAGAGGCGTTGCGCATGGCCTGCATGCGTTCACGCACGGCCTCCGGCGAGGGGCCGGCGGCCACGGCACCCTGCGAATCCGGCGCCTTCCTGCCGGGTTGTGCGGAAAGCTCCGCCACCTGCTTCGCGATGGTGGCGCGGGCAGGCACGTCCGGCGGCAGGTCTGCGAGCAGCCGTTTCAGCGCCGTCAGGGCCTGTTTCTTGCGTCCCGCCTGCAAATCTGCCATGGCCAGATAATAACGGCTCATGGGATCGCCGGGCTCCAGCTTCTGCGCCTGGCGGAAGGCGCGCACCGCGGTTTTCGTCAGCTTGCCGCCGGAAGCGCGTACCAGGGCTTCGCCATAGGCATTGTAAAGCGCCGCGGAAGGCTTCTCGCTGAGGCTGATGGCGCGGCGCCATGCCTCGACGGCCTTGTCCATCTGACCCAGGCGCTCATAGGCCGGCGCAATGGCCAGCCAGCCGCGCAGATCGTCCGGCTTCTGGCGGAGCTTCATCTCGGCACGCTTTATGAGCGCCGCCAGATCGTTGTTCTGCGCCGCGTTCGCCAGCCGTTGCTCCAGCGGCATGTCCGGGCGGCCGGGCTGGCCCTTCTGGACGTAAACGGCCAGTGCCACGGCCGGCACCAGCAGAGCCGCCACGATGGAAACGAAAACTGTGCCGCGCCCGCTTCCCTCCAACTGCTCCCGGGCTTTCCTGCGCGCTTCATCGGCAGCGAGAATGCGATGGGCTATCTCGTTGCGGGCGCGCCCGGCGGCCTCTTCATCCATCAGGCCCTGGGCGATCTCCTCTTCCAGCTCGCGCATCTGATCGCGATAGATGGCAAGGTCGTATTCCGCCCTCGCCAGCGCCTTTCCGGGGCGACGCAGCAGCGGCGCCAGCAGCAGCAGCAGCACCACCAGCGTCAGCCCTCCCGCCAGCAGCCAGAACTCAACGCCCGAAGTCATGCACGCTCCCTCTCAGCACGGCGGCAACCATCCATTTTCCAGCGGGAAAGGTAGAACATACGCCAGCAACGGACAATCGGCTGGATATTACGCTTTCGTCATCAACCGGACAGGACGGCGCAAAAAGAGGAAGCGGATCCTGACGGATCCGCTTCCAGCCCGGTTGAGCGTACTGCGACCGGGGGCAACCAGCAGCACGCCCGCCGGGATTCCGTTCGGCCGTTCTTCACATGCCGAGATGTATTACAGCGTCATTTCACAGAAATCGTTAGCATGATCAGGAGCAAAGGAAAACATCATTTTCGCTTTGTCAATCCTGATTTTTTCGTAGTGCGACTTTACCTAAAAAGTTCGCCAATCAAAACTTGCAAAAATACCCCATTTCCACTTTTACTACCCGCCTCTCTTTTTGCGTGCAGCCGGGAGGGAGAGCTGTGCGCGCAACCCGCCCAGCCCGGAACGCCCCAGCGCCAAACCGCCATGATACATCGCCGCCAGCTCCTTGACGATGGCGAGTCCGAGGCCGGAACCAGGGCGACGTTCATCCAGTCGCCTGCCCCTGCGCAGGGCCTGTTCGCATTCTTCCGGCGACAGGCCCGGGCCATCGTCCTCCACCACCAGAAGAAACGCATCCTCCTGACGGGAACATCGCACGTGAATGGCCGTTTCGCCATATTTGAAGGCGTTGTCCAACAGGTTGCCCAGCATTTCCTCGAGATCCTGCCGTTCGCCACGGAAGAGGATATCGTCCGGGCAATCGACCTCCACCCGCATGGACCGGTCGTGGTAGATGCGCTCAAGGGCGTTGAGAATGGGCGTGAGCGTCTCCTTCACCGGAGTGGCGGCGCCAAGGGTGCCGGCCAGCGCGGCGCGGCGGGCGCGATCCAGATACAGCTCCACCTGATCACGCATGTGGGCGGTCTGCTCCAACACCAGGCGGGCCAGGTCGCCCTTCCCGCCACTGGCGGAGGCCTCGTTGATGAGCACGGCCAGGGGCGTCTTGAGCGCATGGGCCAGATTGCCCACCTGGGTGCGGGCGCGTTCCACCACCTCGCGATTCGCCCGAATCAGCTTGTTCAGCTCCTGCACCACGGGCTCGATCTCCAGCGGAAAATCGCCAGTGAGGAAGTCGCGCCGGCCGTCACGCACATCGGCGATTTCATCGTGCAGCACCTTCAACGGCCGCAGGCCAAACCGCACCTGCAGGAAAATGGTCAACGCCAGCCCCAGACCGAAGATGCCGAACATGAAGACGATGGCGCGGGCGAAAGCGTGCAGCTCCTCCCGAATGCGCCCGGCGTCGCCCGCGATGAGCACGGAATAGCGGTTGGCATCGCCGAACAGGGAGAGGCGCTGCTCCACGACGCGGACCAGCTTGCCGTGCGGGCCGGTCATGGTGAGGCGCACGCTGCCATCCTCGAGACGCCGGGCGCCCTGAAAGCGACGGATATCGAAGCGCCGCTCCAGCAGGGAGCGGGAGGTGAGCACGGACGCATCCTCGCGGTCGAGCGGCGTTATCTGCCAATACCAGCCGGAAGCGGGAAGTTGAAACGACGGGTCGCTGAGTCCGCGGGAGACGTAAACCGTGCCGTTCTGCTGTTGCTCCACGTTGGCCAGCAGGCCGTTCATCAGCGATTCGAGACGGGCATCGAACTGACGCTCCAGCGTGGTGCGAAAAATGTAGAAAAGCAGCAGGCCGGCAATCACGAGCAGGGCGAGCGCCGCCAGCAGGGAAGCGAGCACGAGACGGCGCGCCAGCGAACGGGTGAAGATGCCAGCCAGCATGCGCCCGTGCCCTCCCGCGACGCCTCAGTCCCCGGACGGCGGGGAGAGGCGGTAGCCCAGCCCACGCACGGTTTGCAGCATCTCCTTGCCGATCTTCTTTCGCACGCGCCCTATCATGACCTCTATGGTATTGGAATCCCGGTCGAAATCCTGATCATACAGGTGTTCCGTAAGGCGCGTGCGGGAGATGACCTCGCCCTGATGGTGCATCATGTAGGCCAGCAGGCGATATTCCATGGGGGTGAGTTTCAGGGGTATGCCGTCCTTGAGCACCTGCGCGCCGGCGGTGTCCAGCACCAGCGGGCCGCAGGAAATCTCGCTGCTGGCATGCCCGGAGGCGCGGCGAAGCAGGGCGCGCAGCCGGGCGAGCAGCTCTGCCATGTGAAAGGGCTTGGCAACATAATCGTCAGCGCCGGCATCGAAGCCCGCGACCTTGTCGCTCCAGCGGTCGCGGGCGGTGAGGATGAGTACCGGCATGTTGCGCCCCGCGGCGCGCCATTCCTTCAGGACGGTCACGCCGTCCTTCTGCGGCAGGCCGAGATCCAGAATGACGGCGTCATAAGGCTCCGTATCGCCCAGGAAATGCCCTTCCTCTCCGTCCAGGGCGACATCCACGGCATAGCCCGCCTGCTCCAGCGCCTCCTTGAGTTGACGGTTGAGCTCGGGTTCGTCCTCAACAACCAGAATGCGCATGTCTCATGCTCTCCGGCGTTTCCTGCCTCGCGGCACCCCCGCAAGACGTGCTCACTGCAACACGCGGCCGGTGCGCGCATCCACCAGCACGAGCACAACCCTGTTGCCGGCCCGCAATTTCACAGCATACACGGGTTTCGCCCGCTTCAGCAAACGCACCGAAAGACCTATGCTGCGCGGCCAGCGCCGCTGTGCCAGACGCAGGGCCTCGGAGGGCTGGATGCGCACCTCGGAACGGGTGGCCCCGCCCGGACGCCGCGGGGACGGCGCCGGCGGGCGCAAACCCCGCAGCCGCGGCGGCAGTGGACGCCTGGGGCGAATCAGCCGGGGCAAGGGCTGGCCATTGTATTGCGCCAGGGTGACGGATTGTTCCGGCGCGTGCACAGACGTTCCCGCCACCTTCCACCACGCCGCCCGTGCCGGGGCGGAAAGGAAGGTCGGCAGGGCCAGCATCACGGCCAGCACCAGCATCGCGTTTATGCCACGGCGGAATATTTTCACCGGCGGTCGTTCTCCTTTTGCCCGGTGTTATGCCGCAACGGGTCTGAATGCCAGATGAATGGTTCTTTCAGGATTGTGACGATCCGCACGGACCGCTTCGCGAAAGAGGATATCCGCAAGGCGGGAAGTTCCTGCCGCGGGGCCGGGGATGGTTTCAACCCAGCCGCATGCGAAAAACTTTCTCAAGTGTTCTGCCACCGATGTAGCCCCCCACGGCCAGCGCCGCAAGCCAGAACATGTTGCGCATGCCTTCCTCGCCGAAACGGACGGCCGGCAACAGCTCCCACGCATGCAGGAACGGATAGGCGATGATGACGAACCAGTAGCTGAAGAAGGCCGTGAGCGCGACGAGAGGGCGCCAATGGCGCTGCAGCCAGGACTCCCCGGCCAGTTCCGCCTTCAGAACGTCGCGCCGGGCCTTCAGCGCCACTCTTTCGGTGTGAGCCAAGGCTTCTCGCACGGCCTTTTCCACCTCCGCCTGCAAGACGCTTTCGGAAACCCTGGCATCGGCGTGGCGCAGGAAAATCTCCTTGAGCGCGGACACCAGCGGCCCGGCCAGGGCGGAAACGATCAGCGACGTCATCCCTTCCCGCTCCCCGTACGCCGACGGTGGCCGTAATCCCTCTTCTCGGCCAGACCGAGGCGCACCATCTCCTCGTTCACATTGACGCCACCCACCCAGACTATGGCGAGGTAACGGCCATACTTGCCCTTGCGGTCGCGGATGGTCTGGACGATGAACTCCCGGTCCTTCAGCCTTTCGCGCAGCCAGTCGCGGGCGACACGGCCGGCCTGTTTCTCCGGCCCGCGCATCTCCGGCGCATCGATGCCGTAAAGCCTGAGCGTCAACTCGCCGAACTCGATGTGAAAGCCGAGATCGATGACGACGGTGATGGTGTCGCCGTCATAGATGTCCTCCGGCCGTTCCACTCGGCAACGATAGACATACCGGGGCGAGGTGACCGGAGTCACGGCGCCGGAATCACCGGTGGTGGTCGTCATTTGCGATTTCCCCCGTCGTAGCGGCCCACCAGCAGGCGGTCGAGCTTGGCCTCGATGCGCCTGGAGGCGGCCTCGATGCGATCAAGACGCTGATATACTGCATTCTGGTTGGCCTCAAGGCGAACGATCCTGTTCTGGTTGTGCCGGGTATCACGCAGGCGGGCTTCCAGCACGTCCACGCGGGCGGAAATGGAAGCCGCCCACCAGACGATGCCGATGGTCTGCATGACGATGGTGACGATGAGCGCCACGGGCACGCGCCTGTCCAGGTGCCAATGGCGATTATCCCGACCGTTCGGCATGTCATTCGCTCCTGCCTATGGGTGTGGTGGTGATGGCGCGCAGCCAGGCGATGGCGAGCGCGATGGCGAACAACCAGTATCCCTTGTCAGGGCCGTCGGGCACGAGAGCGGCCCAGTCGGTGACTTCCAGAACGCCGATGGTGGCCAGC
>JALUAB010000159.1 GCA_027051195.1 Hyphomicrobiales bacterium | reverse complement strand
CGCGACATCACGCGCCGGTGCGGCGAGACGTGACGCCGGCGGCGCGTCCGTCGCCGGCGGGCGGGAAGGCCCGCCCCCGGGGCCGGGCAATGAAAAACCATCAGAAAGGGATCGCAACAGGCAAGGAGTGAGAACCATGATCACCCGCAGAAAACTGCTCGCCACGGCTTCCTTCGGCGCCATCGCCATCGCCGCCGGCGGCCGTCAGGCTTCCGCCATGATGAAGATGGAGCCGCCATGGGTGTGGCAGATGAAGCACGGCGTCGTCTCGCCGGTGCGCAAGGATCCGGAGCCGACGAAGGACGAGCTGAAGAAATATCCGCGCTGCCCCTATTGCGGCATGTCGCGCGCCATGTGGAGCCACACGCGGCATCTCATCCAGTATGACGACGGCACGGCGGAGGGCACCTGTTCCATCCGCTGCGTGGCCGTGGCATTCGCCCTCAACCTCGACCGCGGTCCGAAGAAGATCTGGGTGGGTGACGCCGGTTCGGACGCGAAGATCAAGCCGCTGGTGGAGGTCGAAAAGGCCACCTACGTCCTCGATCCGAACAAGATGGGCACCATGACCCGCCGCCGCAAATGGGCCTATGCCGACGCGGAGAAAGCCAGAGCCACGGGCGCGAAGACGGTGACTTTCGACGAAGCGCTGCAGGCGGCCTATGAGGATCTCGGCAGGGACACCGCCATGGTGCGCCAGCGTCGCGCCGAGAAGCGCGCCCACATGATGAAGAAGATGCAGAAGATGAAGATGATGAAGGGGATGGCAAAGTAGCCCCCCTCCGGATTCTTCTCCGTGCGCGGGAAGCGGAAGGGACGTCTCGCCCCTTCCGCACCTTCGTCGGCAGCAACGTCGTCATCGGAAAGATCGCCCATGAACAGGACACGGATCACCCGCAGGCACCTGCTGTGCGCCACCGCCGCCTGCGCTGGCGCGGCCCTGTTTGCATCGCCCGCGCGTGCCGCCTCGCCGCCAGGGCAGGGAGGAGGCGCCCCCCGCCTGCTGCTTCCGCCGGTGCGCGAACATGACCGCTGCCCCGTGTGCGGCATGTTTCCGGCCCGCTACCACGAATGGCTGGCCACCATTGCCTTCAGGGATGGCACCGCCGTGCATTTCGACGGCGCCAAGGACATGTTCAAGTTCTGGCTGGACATGAAGAAATACGACACGAAGGGGCGCAAGCGGGAGGATGTGAAGGACATTGGCGTGACGGGCTACTACGCCACGGAAATGATCGATGCCCGCAAGGCCCTTTACGTCATCGGCTCCGACGTTCTCGGCCCCATGGGCCACGAGCTCGTTCCGCATCCCGATCTCTACGATGCGCGGGAATTCGTGAAGGACCATCACGGCAAGGCCATCGTGCGCTTTCACGAGGTGGACATGAAGATGCTGCGGGGGCTGGACGAGGGACGCTTCATCGTGGGCGGCAGGGAGCTGAAATGAAATGCCGCATCGCCGCACGGGAGGTTCTGTTTGACATGCGACGCGCAACCGTGGCCGGAATCATTCTGGGGGTGGGACTGACCATCCTGCTGGTGGAGGCCGTGCACGCCCGTCTGACCGCCCCCGCCAGCGCCGGAGACGCCGCCCGCCGGGAGGCGCTGGTGCGGCAACTCGGGCTGACCGATCTGGCGCTGTTCACGGAGGCGCGCTATGTGCGCCATCTCTCGCAGGCCGATATGTTCACCCCCTTTCAGGACGCGCCCTCGGCCTTCGAACATTTCCCCTCCGGCACGCTGGTGGCGCCCCCCGCGCACCTGAAGCGTCATGGCGGACGCCTGAGCGCCCGCCCCATCGGGCCCATCGAACGGAGGCTTCCATGAGACGCTGGCTCGGCAGGCAGCTGCATCTCGTCGATTTCACCCTGGGAGCGCTGATGCGGCGCAAGGGGCGCAATTTCATGTTGCTGACGGTCTATACGCTCGTCATCTTCATGCTCGCCTCGGTGATGTTCCTGGGCTCGGCTCTGCGCCACGAGGCCGCGACGGCGCTGAAGGGCGCGCCGGAAGTGACGGTGCAGAACATGGTGATGGGCCGCCATGCCCTCAGCCCGCCGGAATGGGTGGAAAGGCTCTCGCGCATTCGCGGCGCGCGCAACGTGCACGGCCGCCTGTGGGGATATTTCTACGATCAGGCGAACGGCGCCAATTACACGCTCATGGTGCCGCCGCCCCATGCCCGCGACATTGCGGTGCGGGAAGGGGAAACAGTCATTGGCGCCTCCGTCGCCCGCCTGCGGGAGGTGCACAGGACGGGCTACCTGTTTCTGCTTTCGCCCGCCGGCAAGCTCTTCCGGCTCAAGGTGGCGCGCACCCTCCCGCACCGGTCGGAGCTGCTGTCCGCCGATCTCGTGTTGCTCTCGGAGAAGGATTTCCGCACCTTTTTCAATCTGAAGCCACGGGACGGCTTTACCGACATCGCCCTTGCGGTGCGCAATTCCAACGAGGTGCCCACGGTGGTGAACAAGATAACGCGCATTCTGCCCGGCGCGCGCGTGATCACCCGCGAGGACGTTCTGCGCACCTATGAAAACGTCTTTTCCTGGCGGGAAGGTATCGTGCTGGCCATGCTGGCCGCAGCGCTCGTCGCCTTCGCCATTTTCGCCTTCGACAAGGCCTCCGGCCTGTCGGCGGAAGAGCGCCGGGAAATCGGAATCCTCAAGGCGGTGGGCTGGGAGACGTCGGACATCATCGCCATGAAGCTGTGGGAGGGCGGCATCGTTTCCGCCTTCGCCCTCGTCTTCGGCGTGGCCGCGGCATACGCCCATGTCTTCCTGCTGGACGCCGGCCTGCTGGCGCCGGTGCTCAAGGGCTGGGCGGTGCTCTATCCCGATTTTTCGCTCACCCCCGTCATCGATCGCATGCAGCTGCTCACGCTCGCCTTCGTCACCGTGGTGCCCTTTACCGTGGCCACGCTGGTGCCGGTGTGGAAGGCGGCCATAACCGACCCCGACATCGTGATGCGCTGACTGCCTGGCTGACAACCCGAGGCCGGAAACGGAAGATTGCGGCATGATAAGACTGGAGCGCGTGACGCGCATTCACAACGAGGGCCGGCCCAACGCCGTGACGGCGGTGGACGACGTGTCGCTGGAGCTGCCGGACCGGCGGGTGACCGTTTTGCGTGGTCCGTCCGGCTCCGGCAAGACCACGCTGCTCACGCTCGTCGGCTGCCTGGCGCGCCCCACGAGAGGCCGCATCTGGCTCGATGACGAGCTGATTTCGGCCCTGCCGGAGCGTTTCATGACCGAGGTCCGCCGTCGCACCTTCGGCTTCATCTTCCAGCGTTTCAACCTCGTCCGGGGGGTGAGCGCGCTGGAGAACGTCATGCTGCCGGCCTATCCCGCCGGCGAGCCGCACGCGGCGCTGAAGGCCCGGGCGCAGGCCCTGCTGGAGCGGTTTCACCTGCGGGACCGCATGCACGAAAAGGCCGAGCTGCTCTCCGGCGGCGAGGCGCAACGGGTGGCCATCGCCCGCGCGCTCATCAACGACCCCGCCTGGATCATCGCCGATGAACCCACGGCCTCGCTGGACACGTCGCTGGTGGAACGTTTTCTGGCGGAAGTCCGCGATCTAGCGAAAGCCGGCAAATCCATCATCATCACCAGCCACGACCCCCGCGTCTGGCAGGCGGACGTGGTGGACCGCATCGTCACCATGCAGGACGGTCGCATCGTCTCTGTCGAGGACGTCGGCAAGGCGCCGGCCGCGGCGGCCGGGCGGGAGGGATCCCCGCCATGATCTTCGATCCGCCCATACTCGCGCTGCTGCTGACTTCCGGCATCACCGCCGCCGTGTGGCTGGCGGCGGCCGGTTTCGCCGTGCGGCTTCTGCGTCATTGGGACATCCGCTCCGGATCGGGCCGGCAGATCCGCCTCGAACGGCAGACATACCTCGTCGCCACGGCGCTGAAGATCGTCATGGTGGCGCAAATGGCGGCGCTGGCGCTGTTCGTGCACAATGCCGACCGCATGGCCATTCTTTTCACCGGCGCCATGTGCGCGCTGGGCACGCTGAACGTGAACGAGTGGGGCATGCCGGCGTTCCTGGCGCAGATGGGCATGTTCCTCGCCGCCGCCATCTGGCTGCTGGTGAACCGGGCGGACGAAATGGGGCGGGACTATCCCCACACCCGCGCCAAGTATGCGCTGCTGCTGGCGTTTGCACCATTGGCGCTGGCCGCCGCCGCGCTGCAATGGCTGTATTTCCTGAATCTGGATCCGAACGTCATCACCTCCTGTTGCTCCAAGCTGTTCACGCCGGAGGGTGCTGGCGTGCAGGCCGACCTTTCCGCCATGGATCCGCGGGCGGCGCTGGCACTGCTGTTCGGCGGAAGTGGCCTGCTCGCCGCGCTGGCGGCCTGGCCACGCGCCGGCCGCTGGCCGCGCGTCGCCGCCGGCATTCTCGCCGCGCTCTATTTCACGGGTGCCGTGGCCGCCATCATCTCCGCCGTGGCGCCTTACGTCTATGAGACTCCCAATCACCATTGCCCCTTCTGCCTGCTCAAGCCGCAATACGGCTTCATCGGCTATCTCCTTTACCTGCCGCTGTTCGTCGCCACGGCGCTGCTGCTGGGCACGGGCCTGCTGGCGGCGCTCGGCACACCGGCTTCTCTGCGCGATGCCCAGCCCGCATTCATGCGGCGTGTGGGGTGCATCGCCGCCATTCTGTATGTCTCGTTCGCCGCCGTGGCGCTATATGCGATCATGCGCTCGCATCTGATCCTCATCGGCTGACGGCCGGAACCGGCAATCGCCATGCCGGGCCGGAGCGTGGGCTGACGGGCGGTCACGCTTGCGGGAAAGGCCCGCGCCCACCTATAAGGCGAAGCGACCATCGTCCGCATCATGGAAACCGCCATGCCGTCACCACAGCCCCGCTCCGCCTTTTCCGAAGCCGACCACTGGCACATGCGCCATGCGCTGATGCTGGCACGCCGCGCCCTGGGGCGCACGGCGGAAAACCCACCGGTGGGCTGCGTCATCGTGCAGGAGGGGCGCATCGTCGGCGTGGGCCGCACCGCCGACGGCGGCCGCCCGCATGCGGAGACGCAGGCGCTTGACATGGCGGGCGAGGCCGCGCGCGGCGCCATCGTTTACGTCACCCTGGAGCCATGCGCCCACCACGGCCGGACGCCGCCATGCACTGATGCGCTCATCACTGCCGGCGTCGCCCGCGTGGTGGCCGCCGTCACCGACCCCGACCCGCGGGTGAACGGCGGCGGGCTGAAACGGCTGCGCGAGGCCGGCATCGAGACGCGATCCGGTCTGATGGAAAGAGAGGCGCGGCGCCTGCTGGCCGGCTTCATCCTGCGCCACGAGGAAAACCGTCCTTTCGTTCAGCTCAAGCTCGCCATTTCGGCCGACGGAGCCATCGCCGCCGAGCCGGGCGCGCCCACCGCCATCACATCCACGGCGGCCTTGCGCCGCGCCCATCTCATGCGTGCGCAGGCAGACGCCATCCTCGTCGGCGGCGGCACGGTGCGCGCGGATGATCCCATGCTGACTTGCCGCCTGCCGGGGCTGGAGCGATATTCGCCCGTGCGAATCGTGCTGTCCCGCGCCTGTGATCTGCCGGTGGACGCGAAGGTGTTCGCCACCGCCCGCGAGGTGCCCACATGGGTGTTCACCACCATCGAGGGGCGGGAGCGGGCGCTGGAACTGAAGCGCCGCCATCCGGCGTTGAACGTCGCGCCGCTCAAGCACGGTGACGACGGTGAAATTCCCGTGGCGGAGGTGCTGGGCAGGCTGGCGGAGATGCGGATCAACCGGCTGATGGTGGAGGGCGGCGCGCGCACCGCCCGGCACTTCATGAAAAGCGGGCTCGTGGACGAGGTCGTCCTGTTCGAGGCGCAGAAGAAACGCCTGGGGGAGGGGGCGCTGCCGGCGCTGGCCGGCCTGCCCCTCGACGAGGCGCTCTCCGGCTACGAATTGACGCGCGAACTGCCGCTTGGCCCGGATGTGCTGAAGCGGTATGAACGACAAGACATGAAATAGCGACGTCATGCCGGCGTATGCCGGCATCTTCAGGAAGGACATGCAATCGTCACCAGTGAGCCCCTGGATTTCGCCGGGGTGACGGTGACGGGACGGGGAGGCCCGATAATGTTCACCGGCATCATCACCGCCTCCCATTCCGTCATCCCCGCGAAGGCGGGGGTCCATGGGCACGGAGGTTCCGCAGATGATGAGGAGGGAGCGTAATGTTCACCGGCATCATCACCATTCCTTTCCGTCATCCCCGTGAAGGCGGGGATCCATTGCACGTGGTTTTCCTGGGCGACGGGGATGCACGATAATGTTCACCGGCATCATCACCGACGTGGGCGAACTCCTCGAGCGCGAGAACCGCGCCGGCGCCACGCGCTTTCGCATCGCCTCGCGTTACGATCCCGATTCGGTGGCCATTGGCGCTTCCATCGCACACGATGGCTGTTGCCTCACGGTGACAGAGAAGGGGGTGCTGGACGACGGCCGCATGTGGCATGACGTGGAGTTGTCGGAGGAGACACTGCGCAAGACCACCCTTGGCGAATGGCGGCCGGGCAGGGCGGTGAATCTGGAACGGGCCCTCAAGGTGGGCGACGAACTGGGTGGTCACTATGTCTCCGGCCACGTGGACGGCGTCGGTGAGGTGACGGCCACCGAACCGGCCGGTGAATCGCTCGTCGTGCGCATCCTTCTTTCCGAGGCGCTGGCGCGCTACGTGGCACCCAAGGGGTCAGTGGCGCTGGACGGCATCTCGCTCACCGTGAACGCGGTGGCGGGTTGCGCATTCGCCGTGAACATCATCCCCCACACCCGCGCCGTCACCACCTGGCGGGACATCGCACCGGGCAGGAAGATCAACGTGGAGGTGGACATGCTGGCCCGCTACGTGGCCCGGCTGACGGAGTTCGGGGGGTGCTGAGCCCCCTACTAGAAAAGAAAAAGCGGAGCGAAACTTCATGAAGGTTCTCATCATCGAGGCGCGTTTCTACGACGATCTGCTGGACGAGCTGGAAAGAGGCGCGGTGCAATACCTTGAAAACGAGGGTGTGGCTCACGACATCGTGCACGTCCCCGGTGCGCTGGAAATTCCCGGCGCCATAGCGATGGCGGAAGGCGCGGACATGGCGGTGGCCGAGGTGCTCTCGGAGGAGGGCATCGAGCCGCCGGCACCGCAATATGACGCCTACGTGGCACTGGGCGTGGTCATCCGCGGCGAGACCTATCATTTCGAGATCGTGGCCAATGAAAGCGCGCGCGGCATCATGGATCTCACGTTGCAGGGCGTGGCCGTCGGCAACGGCGTGCTGACCGTGGAGAACCGCGAACAGGCCGAGGTCCGCGCCCGCGTCGATCGGAAGAACAAGGGCGCGGACGCGGCCCGCGCGGCGGTGGAAATGGCGCGGCTGAAGCAGCGCCTGCTGGAGAAACGGCTGGCTTGACGCGCATTCGCGTGCTTGATCTCGTGGTCACTGAAGCGAGTGCAAATGACGCGCCGATTTTTTCTGGCGCAACATGCAGGTTCGGGTGATTGGCATGAAAACGGCGGCGACCAGGGCCGATGGAAGCGGGAAAGGCGGGAAGCGCGCGCCCCGGCACGTATTGCCGCGGCGGCTGGCTTCGCGGCTGGGTGCGGTGCAGGCGCTCTACCAGATGGAAGTGGCGGAAGCGCCGCTCAACGAGGTGCTGGCGGAGTTCGCCTCCCGTCGTGTCGGCGAGGAGCTGGAAAACGGCCAGTGCGGCTTTCCGGACAATGCCCTGCTGCAGGACATCGTGCGCGGCGTGTTGCGGCATCAGCGCGCCATCGACCGCGAGGTGCAGCGCCATGTGCGCGCCGGCTGGGAGCTGCCGAAGCTGGACGCCACCGTGCGCGCCATCCTGCGCGCCGCCACCTACGAGCTGATGCAGCGACGCGACATTCCGGCCCGCGCCATCATCAGCGAATATGTGCAGGTGGCGCAGGCGTTCTTCGGCGACGGCGACGTGCGCCGCTTCATCAACGGCGTGCTGGACGCCATCGCGCGGGATTTCCGTGCCGGTGAACTCAAACGCTGAACGGCTGTGGGTGAGGGCTGCGCATGACCGGAAGGGAAGACGGAAACGGCGTCGCGCCCTCGGTGGCGGTGGAAGCGGGCGCGCCATTGCCGCCGGGCGCCGGCGGCGGTATCGTCGATGACGACCTGGCCCGGCGCAACGCTCTCGTCCTGGCCGTCGCGCAGGCGCTGTTTTCGCTGGCCAGCATCACCCTGTTCACCGTCGGCACCATCGCCGGTGACATGCTGGCGCCGCACCCGCGCTGGGCCACGCTGCCCATCACCACCTACGTGGCCGGCACGGCGCTGGCCACCTGGCCGGCGGCGTGGTTCATGCAGGTGACTGGCCGCCGCGCCGGGTTCATGACCGGCACGTTCCTCGGCGCGCTGGCGCTGGCGCTGGCGGTGCTGGCCCTGATCCGCGCCGATTTCACCCTGTTCTGCATCGCCACCTTCCTGCAGGGCGCGTATCAGGCCTTCGCGCAATATTACCGCTTCGCCGCCGCCGATGTCGCCAGCCCGGCGTTTCGGCCGAAGGCCATCTCCTGGGTGCTGTTCGGCGCCATCGCCGGCGCGCTCGTGGGCCCCATTCTCATCCGTTACACCAAGGACCTCCTGGCGCCGGTATCCTTCGCCGGCAACTTCGCCGCTGCCGCCGCCATCACCGCCGTGGCCTTTCTGGTGGTGGCACTGGTGAAGGTGCCACGGGAGGCGCGGACGGCGGAGGAAGAGGGCGGAGCCGCCCGTCCGCTGCGCGAAATCTTGCGCCAGCCGCGTTACATCACCGCCGTGCTCGGCGGCATGCTGGCTTATGGCATGATGAACCTGCTCATGACCTCCACGCCGCTGGCCATGCTCAGCTGCGGCTTCACCGTCACCGATTCCTCCTGGGTCATCCAGTGGCACGTGCTGGCCATGTTCGCACCCTCCTTCGTCACCGGCGCGCTCATCGCACGCCACGGCGCGCCACGCATCATGGCCATCGGCTTTCTGCTCATGGCCGTCTCGGGACTGGTGCACCTGGCGGGCCAGCGGTTCGAGAACTTCGGCTTCGGCCTGGTGTTGCTGGGCCTGGGCTGGAACTTCGCCTTCATCGCCGCCACCACCATGGTGGCCGAATCGCACTGCCCCTCCGAGCGGGCGAAGGCGCAAGGGTTCAACGACCTCATGGTATTTCTCGCCGTCGCCGCCACTTCGCTGGCTTCCGGACAGCTGCTGGCCACCTTCGGCTGGACGGGTGTCAACCTGGCGCTTGTTCCCATGCTCGTCGTCGCGGCGCTGGCACTGGCCTGGCATGCGCTGCACCTGCGCCGCGCCGCCGCCGCGGCATCCGGTGAATGAGTCAGCCGCGCGTTCGGCGCAAAAAAGCCTCGCCCCCCGCCCACACACTTGCCCGCAATATCGGGTGGTTGGGCAGGGGAGCGGGGAGGGGCGGTCGGACGCTCACCAGGGAATCCGGCGGTGGGGGGTCGCGCTTCAGCACAAGAAGCCCCGCGCTTCAGCGCAGGATTTGACATATGCCGGTTGCCTGTTGCGCATTCCTCTGGCATTTTGCGCCGCCAGAGGCAAAGCCTTTGCCTGTGGCGATCCGGGCCCGGAGGAGGGGCCGGCCCGGAGCATTCCGCGCCGCAGTGGAAGGGGAACCGGGAGGGAAAACATGACTGCTACCCTGTGGATCGTCATCGGCGCGGCGTTGCTGGCCGTGCTCTACGCCATTATCACTATCCGCAGCGTGCTTTCGGCCGATGCCGGCACGCCGCGCATGCGGGAGATCGCCGCCGCCATTCGCGAGGGCGCGAACGCCTACATGCGCCGCCAATACACCACCATCGCCATGGTCGGCGTGGTCATTTTCATCCTCGTGGGCGTGTTCCTGTCCTGGGCCGCCGCCATCGGCTTCGCCATCGGCGCCGTTTTCTCGGGGCTCGCCGGCATCATTGGCATGATGATCTCCGTGCGCGCCAACGTACGCACGGCGCAGGCAGCCGCCACCTCGCTGGCGGCGGGGCTTGACATGGCCTTCAAGTCCGGCGCCGTCACCGGCATGCTGGTGGCCGGCCTGGCGCTTCTGGGCGTGGCCGGATACTTCCTCGTCCTCACCGCTGGCCTGGGCTACGCGCCCACCGACCGCACCGTGGTGGACGCGCTGGTGGCGCTGGGCTTCGGCGCCTCGCTCATTTCCATCTTCGCCCGCCTTGGCGGCGGCATCTTCACCAAGGGGGCCGACGTCGGCGGCGACCTCGTGGGCAAGGTGGAAGCGGGCATTCCGGAGGACGACCCGCGCAACCCCGCCACCATCGCCGATAACGTGGGCGACAACGTGGGTGACTGCGCCGGCATGGCCGCCGACCTGTTCGAGACCTACGTGGTGACAGTGGTGGCCACCATGGTGCTGGCCTCCATCTATTTCACCGGCGCGGTGGCGGAAAAGATGATGCTGTTCCCGCTGCTCATCGCCGCCGCCTGCGTCATCACCTCGATCATTGGCACCTTTTTCGTGAAGCTGGGCGCCAACAATTCCATCATGGGCGCGCTCTACAAGGGCTTCATCGCCACCGCCATCTTTTCCGCCGTCGCGCTGGCGGGCATCGTCTGGGGCTGGCTGGGTGCATCGGAAGTGTTCACCGCCGGCGGCGTGAGCTTTACCGGAATCGATCTGTTCCTGTGCGGTCTCGTCGGCTTCGCGGTGACCGGCGCCATCATCTGGATCACGGAGTATTATACCGGCACCGGCTACCGCCCCGTCACGTCCATCGCCGACGCTTCCGTCACCGGCCACGGCACCAACGTCATCCAGGGGCTGGCCATCTCGCTGGAGGCCACGGCACTTCCCGCCCTTGTCATCATCACGGGCATCATCGTCACCTATCAGCTGGCCGGCCTGTTTGGCATCGCCATCGCGGTCACGACCATGCTGTCGCTGGCTGGCATGGTGGTGGCGCTGGACGCCTTCGGCCCGGTGACGGACAACGCCGGCGGCATCGCCGAAATGGCCGACCTGCCGCCGGAGGTGCGCGACACCACCGACGCGCTGGACGCCGTGGGCAACACCACCAAGGCAGTGACCAAGGGCTATGCCATCGGCTCGGCGGGCCTGGGCGCACTGGTGCTGTTCGCCGCCTATACCGAGGATCTCAAGCACTACGCCGCCACCGCGCCGCAAGGCTCACTGCTGCACGGCGTGCAGGTGGACTTTTCGCTGTCCAACCCTTACGTGGTGGCGGGACTGCTGTTCGGCGGCCTGCTGCCGTTCCTCTTCGGTGGCCTGGCCATGACCTCCGTCGGCCGCGCCGGCGGCTCCGTGGTGGAGGAGGTGCGCCGCCAGTTCCGTGAGAAGCCGGGCATCATGGAGGGCACGGAAAAGCCGGACTACGGCCGCGCCGTGGACATGCTCACCCGCGCCGCCATCAGGGAGATGATCATTCCCTCGCTGCTGCCGGTGCTTTCGCCCATCGTCGCCTTCTGGGTGGTCTATCTCATCGCCGGCGCGAGCCAGGCCTTCGCCGCGCTGGGTGCGATGCTGCTGGGCGTAATCGTCACCGGCTTCTTCGTCGCCGTGTCCATGACCACCGGCGGCGGCGCCTGGGACAACGCCAAGAAATACATCGAGGAAGGCGCCCACGGCGGCAAGGGCTCGGAGGCCCACAAGGCCGCGGTCACGGGCGACACGGTGGGCGATCCCTACAAGGACACGGCGGGCCCGGCCGTGAATCCCATGATCAAGGTGACCAACATCGTGGCCCTGCTGCTGCTGGCGGCGCTGGCGCACTGATCGGTCGCAATCGGACACGACAAGAGAAGGCCCGCGGCTTGCGTCTGCGGGCCTTCGTCTTTTTGGAGGATGGCGCAACGGGGCTTGCCCGGGC
>JALUAB010000158.1 GCA_027051195.1 Hyphomicrobiales bacterium | reverse complement strand
GCATGACGAATTCAGGGAACTTTCGAAATATTCTGGGATACCAGTGGGCAAGGCCGGGCATGACACAATCATAAAACCAGTTCGAAGAATCCTGGCCGCTGTCCTTGCACTTGCGCGGCGAAACGACAACCGCTTCATGCGATCTGATGCGTTGCCTCCGGAATTTCCCTGGATACCACAGGGCTTTCGCAGGGTCACGGAGAAGCGGGCAAAAGAGCTCAATTGATGGTTTCGGCGTTTTCTTCGTCGTGCCGTTTTCCGTTTTTCCGGCGCTCGGCGATTTTCTCTTCCAGCAGCTCGGGGAGGGGGAGCAGGTTTTCTTCCTCCTCCGGCACGTGTGTTCCGGGCACCACGAGGCCGGCGGAAATCACCAGCTTGGCGGCGTCTTCAACGGAAATGTTCAGGAGCCGCACCTGATCCTTGTAAACGAAGAACAGAAAGCCGGACGTGGGATTGGGCGTGGTCGGCATGAAGCAGGCATACATGGGCGAACCGGGTGACAGGCCGATCTCGCCGGAATCCAGCTCGCGGGCGATGAAGGCCACCACGTGCACGCCGGGGCGGGGGTATTCGATGATGCCGACGGACTTGAAGTTGTGCGTGCCCTGCGAAAGCGCAGTGTGGAAGATCTGCTTGGTGCCGCGGTAGATGGAGCGCAACACCGGCATGCGATCCAGAATGCGCTCCCACGTGCGCACCAGCGAACGACCCACGAGGTTGGCCGTGAGCGCGCCAATGAGGGTAATGACCACCACGGTGAACAGCAGCCCCACGCCCGGAACGGTGAAGGGCAGGTAGTTGTCCGGGTTGTAGATATCCGGAATGAGGGGCTTTACCCAGCGATCGAACAGCGAAATGAACCACCAGGCGAGCCAGATGGTGATGGCGATGGGCGCCACCACCACCAGTCCGGCCAGGAAATATGCCCGCAGTCTGCGCATTCGCCGTTTCCGCCTCCGTGCAAGTCCATTCACGCAACAACTCATACCAGAATGCATGAGTAACCGCCTAGCGCCCAGCGCCCCCCAGCCCCTTCATGAAAAACAAGGAGGCGGGCGGGGGCGAGGCGGCTTCACCGGCAAAACATTGCGCAGCCTGAGATCCTATCAGGAAAGGTTCGTTGCTTCCACGAAAAGAAACCGGGCCGGCCGGCAGCTTTCGGCAGGCCCGGGCGGTGGCGGTTCGCAAGGCGGTGATGGCTTCAGTTCCCGGCGCGCACCACGATGCAGGATATGCGGCCGCGCTTGAGCTGGCGGCAATGGCGCTTCGCCGTGGCACGGTCGGAAAAGCCCACCAGGCGCAGGCGGTAATAGGTGCCGCGCCCGGGCAGCTCGGCACGCATCACGGCCATCCTGCCGGCGCGAACCCGGCGGCGCACCTTGTTCTCCATCTTCTTCCAGGCGGCCACGGCCGCATCCTCGGAGCGCTGGGAGGAAAGCTGGATGGCCCAGCCGGCAAATACCGCCTTTTGCGCCTGCATGGTGCGGGTTTCGTCGCTGGAGGAGGATCGTGCGGCTTTCCTTTCGGCCTGCTTCACCTCGCCGGCGGCGGAGGAGACGGAGGCGGTGCGGATCATGGAAGCGTGCCGCTCTGCCTCGCGCCGTGGCGCGGTCTGCTTCACGGCGGGGGCCACTGCCTTCAGGCTGGCGACGCGCCAGGGTTCCCGCGGCGCGGCCGTTGGCTTGGTGGCGTTTTTCCGCAGGCCGGCCGTGGTTTTCGTTTCATCCGTGCCGGGCTTGCGCGCCTGCGCCAGCGCCACCGCCGGCGAGACGGGAGAGGCCTGTGGCGTCTTGCGCAGGTTCAGCACCGGAGCGCCGGCAATCATCACAGTGGCGGTCCTGACCATGCCCGAGCCGCCGGCCGGGGTGATGCGCGCGGCGATGCGCTTGCCCTCGCGCCGCTTGTTCACCAGATCGGCGAACAGCCGCGTGTTCGGCAGCCTGCCGGTGAGAATGGCCGAGAGGCGCTTGCGGGCGGGTTCGAAGTCCGGCTTTTCGCGCAGCGCAGCATACAGCTCGTTCTTCGTGTGGCGCAGGGAGTTGAGTGCCGAGTAGAGCAGGGCGCGCGCGTAATGCACCCGCCATTTCTCCGGATGTTCGTAGGCCAGGGCCTGGTCGTAGTCGGCCAGCGCCAGATAGTAGAGGCCGCGCTCGTGCAGGATGTTGCCGCGGGCGAAATAGGCCGGCGCGAAGGCCGGGTCGATGTAGAGCGCGGCGGTGAGATCCTCGATGGCGCGGCCAGCGTCGCCCATGGCACGCAGGGCCAGCGCGCGGTTGTAGAGCGCCGTTACGCGGGCCTTGGCGGAGAGGGCGTCGATGCGCAGGGCGGCGTCATAGTCGCGCACGGCATTGGCGTTTTCGCCCAGCTTCTGGTGGGCGAGGCCGCGGTTGAGCAGCGCCCGGGCCAACAGCTCGGGTGAGAGTTTGCGTGCGTTGATGAGCCGGTCATAGAGCCGGATGGCCTTGCGCGCCTGGCCCTTCTCCAGGGCGGCGTAGGCGTGCACCAGCGCGGCGGCTTCGGTGGCTTTGGTGATTTCCGCGGCGCCTGCCAGTGAAGGCGCAGCCGCACTTGCGGCGAGCAACACGACACACACAGACGCA
>JALUAB010000157.1 GCA_027051195.1 Hyphomicrobiales bacterium | reverse complement strand
CGGCTGGCCCGCGCCGAGGTGGAGGCGCCGGAAGGCGCCGCCGGCATGCCCGGCATCATCGTGCCGCGCAAGGCGGTGCTGGAGCTGATGCGCCTGTTCGACGCCGCGAAGGACGACATCGAGGTGGCGCTGTCGGAAAACACCATCCGTTTCTCCATCGACGGCGTGGTGCTCACCTCCAAGCTCATCGACGGCCGCTTCCCCGATTACGAGCGCGTCATTCCGGTGAACAACGACAAGAAGCTGGAGGTGGACACGAAGCTGTTCGCCCAGGCCGTGGATCGCGTCTCCATCGTGTCCTCCGACAAGGGCCGGGCGGTGAAGTTCACCATCTCGCCCGAGTCGCTGCTGCTGTCGGTGAACAACCCGGAAGCTGGCTCGGCGGAAGAGGAGCTGGCCGCCACCTTCACCGGAGGTGACATGGAGATCGGCTTCAACGCCCGGTATCTTCTGGACATCATTGGCCAGTTCGGCGGCGACACCACGGAGTTCCTGCTCTCCGACGCCGGCTCGCCCACCATCATCCGCGACGAGGCCGAAGACCGTGTTCTCTACGTGCTCATGCCCATGCGCGTGTGAGCCACCGGCAGCGATTCATGTTATGACCGCCACGAGAAGCATGATCCGGCGCGGTGGTCATGAATGAACCCATTGATGACAGAGAGGCTGACGCCCTGCTCACGCCACTGGCCGAGTGGCCGCGGCTGGCGCTGGCCATTTCCGGCGGGGGCGATTCGCTGGCGCTGATGCATCTCGCCACCCGCTGGGCCGCGCACTGGCCCGAGCCGCCTTCGTTGCACGTGCTGACGGTGGATCACGGCCTGCACCCTGCCGCCGCTGACGTGGCGGCCAGCGTGTGCGAAAAGGCGGCCGTGCTGAATCTGCCCTGCACCGTGCTGCGCTGGGGAGGGGAAAAACCCGAAGCCGGCATCGAGGAAGCCGCCCGGCAGGCCCGCTACGCGCTCATGGCCGACTGGTGCCGGGCGCACGATGCGGCGCTGGTAACGGCGCACACGCTGGAAGACCAGGCGGAAACGGTGCTCATGCGCCTGGCCCGCGGCTCCGGGCTGGACGGTCTTTCCGCCATGCGCCCGCGCGGCCACGTGCCCGGCGCACCGGACGTGCCCCTGTTACGGCCGCTGCTTTCCGTGTCGCGCGCCCGGCTGCGCGCCACCCTGCGCGCGCTGGGCGAGGAATGGCACGAGGATCCGGCCAACGCCGATGCGCGCTTCGAGCGCGTACGCCTGCGCCGCGCCTGGCCGTTGCTGGAAGAGCTGGGCTTGACACCGCAACAGCTGGCCCGCTCGGCGCACCGCCTGCGCCGCGCCCGCGACGCACTGGAGAGCATCACACACGGTTTTCTGCGTGAGCACGCCCACCTCCACCCGCTGGGCCGGGCCGAGATCGACCTCAAAACCCTGCTTTCGCAACCGGACGAGATCGTGCTGCGTGTTCTGGCCCGCCTCCTTGGCGCATTGCGCGGCCAGGCGAAGCCACTGCGCAACATGGCCGGGCTGGAAGGGCTGCTCGAGTGGCTGCGCATGCCGGAAGAAGAAGCTGGCCGCGCCCGCGTGCTCGCCGGCATGCGGCTGGAGCACCGCGGGACACGCCTGCTCGTTGGCCGCGAACCCGGCCGTATCGGCTCACCCAAAGAGCTGCACCCCGTCCCGCACCTGGAAACCGTCTGGGACGGCCGCTTCCATGTCACCATCGAGGAACTACGGTCGCCCGCGACACTCCAGTCCCTGCAACAGGCGCTTGAAGCCGGTGCCATGTGTCAGGAAGACGTCCCGGCCCGCCCCGCCGACGTGCCCGCCTTCGCCTGGCGGGCGCAACCAACGCTTGTTCACGCGGAACGCATCATCGCCCTGCCCGCATTGCATTGGCGCGCTGCGGACGCCCCCTTGCGCGCGGCACAGGTCCGCCCGCTGTTCCCCGACCGCTTCTGAACATGGAAAAGGCCTCGCCCGAGCGGACGAGGCCTTCGTTTCGCAGACCTTTGGCTTCACGCCTCAGGTAAGATGGCGAGCTTACTCTTCCACCTTCAGGTTCTCCGCCGCCATGCGGCCGCCGCGGCCCTCCACGAGGTCGTAGGACACCTTCTGCCCCTCGTGCAGGGTGGACAGGCCGGCGCGCTCCACCGCGGAGATGTGCACGAAGGCGTCCTTGCCACCCTCTTCCGGCTCGATGAAGCCATAGCCCTTCTCCGGGTTGAACCATTTCACAGTTCCGTTCGCCATCTTGGTAACTCCTTGAATTCTGGCGTTTCGTCTTGTCAAAGGTAATCCCTTGCCCATCTGCCCGAAGGCTGCTGGCAAGGCATGCACACATGCCGGAGACATGCCCGTTCACGGGCATTCACCCCCGGCGATTGCGTCCGATCACGATGTGGGGAGAGGAGTCTTCGGAAAAGATCGTCTCTCGCGGTCTGCCCGACCGCGACGGCGCCATCCGTTTTCACGAACCCACGCCGCAGGCCACGTCGTTGTCGTGATGCGCACCCTGAACCCCGCGGCCGCGCAAGTCAAGCAAAACTTTGCGAAAGGCGCATTTTCTGCCAAACATGGCATTGCTTCGCATATGCAGGATGCCAGAGGGAGGGGCGCACATGCCCAATTCCAGCCGCCGCTTCAGCCTGTTCCGCACGCGCCGCTTCGCCCCGCTGTTCATCGCGCAGGCGCTGGGCGCCTTCAACGACAATGTCTTCCGCAACGCCGCCATCATCCTCGCCACCTACGGCCTGGCGCAGCAAGGCTGGAACCCGGGCCTGCTGGTGGGCCTGGCCGGCGCCCTGTTCATCCTGCCCTTCTTCCTGTTCTCCGGGCTTGCCGGCGAGCTGGCCGATGCACATGACAAGGCGCGGCTGGCACGCGCCATCAAGCTGGCGGAGATCGGCATCGCCATGCTCGCCGCCTTAAGCCTGTGGCTGGCCTGGCCGCCGCTGATGCTGGCGGTGCTGTTCCTCGCCGGCACGCAGTCCACCTTCTTCGGCCCCATCAAATACGCCATCCTGCCGCAACACCTGGCGGACAACGAGCTCATCGAGGCCAACGCCTGGATCGAGACGACGACCTTCATCGCCATCCTGCTGGGCACTCTGTTCGGCGGCCTGACCATCATGAGCACGCATGGCGTGGCGCTTATCTCGCTGGCCATGATCGGCGCCGCCGCGTTGGGATATGCCGCCGCTCGCCAGATCCCACCGGCACCGCCGCCGCGGCCGGACATGAAGGTGCGCGCCAACCTGCTGGCCAGCACCGTTCGCATCCTGCGTGAGCTGGCGCGCCATCCGCGCCTTTTTGGTGCCGCCATCGCCATCTCGTGGTTCTGGGCGCTGGGGCTGGTGGTGCTGGGCCTCACCCCGCTGCTGGCGAAAGACCTGCTGGGCGCCAACGAGACGGTGGCCAATTTCTTCATCGCCCTGTTCACCGTCGGCATCGCGCTCGGCGCCTGGGCGGCCTCCCGCCTGCTGCACGGTGACATCAGCGCGCGGCTTGCACCCATCGCGGCGCTGCTCATGACGCTGGCGCTGTTCGATTTCTGGCATGCCGTTTCTGCCCTGCATGCGCCGCAAGCGGGAGCCGCACTCACTGGCCTGGGCAGCTTCCTGAGCACCTGGCATGGCTGGCGGCTGGTGGCGGATGTGCTCCTGCTGGCCGCCTTCGGCGGCATCTTCGTGGTGCCGCTCTACGCCTGGCTGCAGCACGAGGCGCCAGAGGAGGAGCGCGCCCGCATCATCGCCGCCAACAATGTGCTCAACGCACTATTGATGGCCATCGCCTCCGCCGCCATGGGCTGGGCGCTGAAGCAGGGCACCACGCTGGCGCTGGTGCTGCTGGCGCTCGCCGTCCTGCAAACGCTCGTCACCCTCTATCTCATCTGGCGCATGCCGGCGGCCTTCCTGCGCAGCATCGGCACCATCCTCTTCCGCCTGCTCTACCGGGTGGAGGTGAAGGGGCTGGAGCACCTGCGCGACGCTGGCGACCGCGCCGTCATCATCTCCAATCACGTCTCGTGGCTGGACGGCCCCATCCTCGCCACCTTCCTGCCGCGCGACACGGCCTATGCCGTGCACACGGCGGAAACGGAAAGGCCCATCGTGCGGCTGCTGTCGAGGATCTTCCACCTCCTGCCCATCGACCCGGTGAACCCCATGGCCATCCGCACCCTGATCCACGAGGTGGAGCAGGACCGCAAGGTGGTCATCTTCCCCGAGGGGCGCATTTCCACCACCGGCGGTCTGATGAAGATCTACGAAGGCCCCGGTTTGATCGCGCACAAGGCGGACGCCCCCATCGTGCCCATCATCATCCGTGGTGCGGAGCGGGCGCGCTTCTTCTCCCGCCAGCCGCACCGCCAGCGCCTGCGTCTGTTTCCGCGCATCACCGTAACCATCCAGCCGCCGGTGCGCATGGACGCCCCTGAGACTCTGAACGGGGCGCGCCTGCGCAAGTTCCTCGCCGACAGGCTTTATGACGTCATGGCCGCTGCCGCCTTCCGCAGTCAGCCATGGCGGCGCCACCTCATGGAGGCCATCATCGACGTGAAGCGGGATCACGGCGCCAAGCGTAAGGTGTTGGAAGACATCCAGCGCACCCCTCTTTCCATGAAGCGTCTGCTGGCCGGCTGCTACATTCTCGGTGGCAAACTTTCAGGCCTGACCCCCGGCGAAAAGACCGTGGGCGTGCTGCTGCCCACTTCCGCCGCCTGCCTCGTCACCCTGCTGGGGCTGCTGGCGCGCGGCCGCACCCCGGCCATGCTGAACTTCTCCACCGGCGCGGTGAACATGGCCGCAGCCTGCAAGGCGGCGCGGGTGAAGACCATCGTCACCTCCCGCCGCTTCATTGAACAGGGCGGGCTGGAGGAGATGCTGGAGGTGCTCTCCCGACAGGCCCGCATCATCTGGCTGGAAGACGTGCGCGAGAGCATCGGCACGCCGGACAAGCTCAAAGGCCTGGCGCTGGCCTCCATGAACCGCGCGGGGCTGCGGCTGGCCGGCGCCAGCATGGACCCGGACGACGCCGCCGTCATCCTCTTCACCTCAGGCTCTGAGGGCGTGCCCAAGGGCGTGGTGCTCAGCCACGCCAACGTGCTGGCCAACGCCTATCAGGTGCTTTCCATCATCGACCTCAACGCCTCCGACAAGGTGTTCAACGCCCTGCCCATGTTCCACGCGCTGGGTCTTTCCGCCGGCGTCTTCCTGCCCATGGTGGCGGGCGCACGGCTGTTCCTCTATCCCTCGCCGCTGCACTACAAGATCATCCCGGAGCTGGTCTATGACACCGACGCCACCGTCTTCTTCGGCACCGACACCTTCCTCAACGGCTACGCCCGCAACGCCCACCCCTACGACTTCTACAACGTGCGCTACGTGGTCGCCGGCGCGGAGCGGGTGAAGGAACAGACCCGGCAGGAATGGATGGAGAAGTTCGGCCTGCGCATCTACGAGGGCTATGGCGCGACGGAAACGTCCCCCGTGCTCAGCGTCAACACGCCCATGCACTTCCGCTCCGGCACCGTTGGCCGCCTGCTGCCGGACATCGAATACCGCATCGACCCGGTGGAGGGCATCGAGGAAGGTGGCCGGCTGGTGGTGAAAGGGCCAAACGTGATGAAGGGGTATCTGCGCGCCGACACCCCGGGTGTCATCGAGGCTCCGGCCGATGGCTGGTATGACACCGGTGACATCGTGGACATCGATGAGGACGGTTTCATCATCATCAAGGGCCGCGCCAAGCGTTTCGCCAAGATCGGCGGCGAGATGGTGTCGCTCACCGCGGTGGAGAACACCCTCGCCAGGGCCTGGCCGGAGGCGGCGCATGCCGTGGTGGCGGTGCCGGACAGGAAGAAGGGCGAACAGCTGGTGCTCATCACCACGCAGAAGGGCCTGGAACGGCGCAAGGTCGCGAAAGCGCTGAAGGAGCAGGGCGCACCGGAGCTGTGGCTGCCGCGCAATGTCATGCACGTGGAGGAGCTGCCCGTGCTCGGCTCCGGCAAGACCGATTACGTGACCCTGCAACAGATGGCCCGCGAAATGATGGCGGTCTGACCCCGGCCGCCGCCCTTCACGCGATGGCCCGCACCACGCCCTCGCCGTCCGCGGAGAGCACTGTCTGCAACCGTTCGCGGATCTGCTTCTGGCGCTCCTCGCTGGTGATCTTCCCGCCCGTCAGATCGGTCACGTAGAACACGTCCACCGCCCGCTCGCCGTAGGTGGTGATGTGGGCGGACGCAATGTTCAGGTTCAGCGCGTAGAGCGTGGTGGTCAGATCATACAGAAGACCGATGCGATCAAGCCCCTCCACCTCGATGATGGTGAAACGGTTCGACGAGGTGTTGTCGATGACCACCTGCGGCGCCACGCGGAAGGGCTTGTATTTCTCCGGCGTCTTGCGCTTGCCCGCCAGCACCTGCGTCAGCCGCAGCTCGCCGGTGAGTGCCTTCACGATCGTCTCGCCGATGCGCCGCGCCCGGCGTTCCTCGTCCGCATCCTCATCGAACGCCCGCTGGATGATCACCGTGTCCAGCGCCCAGCCGTCGGCGGTGGTGAAGATCTTCGCGCCCGTGATGTTCGCGCCCGCCGCCGCGCAGGCGCCCGCCAGCATCGCCAGCAGGTGCGGATAGTCCGGCGTATAGACGGTGATCTCGGTCACCGCCGTGAACCTGTCGGTGTGGAAATCCAGCGCGATCTTCTCGCCTTTCCTTTCCGCGCGCTCGATGAGCCGCGCATGGCGCTCCTGATGCTCCAGGTCGGTACCCATCCAGTAGGCCTCGTAGTGGCGTTCCAGATAGGCCTTCAGCTTCTCATCCGGCCAGCCGATGGCCTCGGCGAAACGCGCCTGCGCCTGCGCGATGCGCTGATGACGCGGAATGGTGGCGTGCCCGCCGGAAAGCACCGGCTCCGTCTCGTAATACAGCGTGCGCAGAAGCTCGCCCTTCCAGCCGTTCCACACCCCTGGCCCGACGGCGCGGATATCCACCACCGTGAGAATGAGCAACAGCCTGAGACGCTCCGGCGAGCGCACCTGCTCGGCGAAATCGAGAATGGTCTTGAAATCGGTGAGATCACGCGTCTGCGCCACCTCGCTCATCAGCAGATGATGGCGCACCAGCCACGCCACCATCTCCGTTTCCGCTTCCGACAGCCCCAGCCTGGGGCACAGCTTGCGCGCCACCTTCTCGCCGGCAATGGAGTGGCTCTCCGGCCGCCCCTTGGCGATGTCGTGCAGGAAGGCGGCGACGTAGAGCGCCCGGCGCATCTTCACCTTGGGCATGATCTCCGCCGAAAGCGGATGCTCCTCCTGCAATTCGCCGCGGTCGATCTTGGCCAGCCAGCCGACGGTGCGGATGAGGTGTTCGTCCACCGTGTAGTGGTGATACATGTTGAACTGCATCAGCGCCACGATGCGCCCGAAGTCCGGGATGAACCGCCCCAGCACATCCGCCTCGTTCAGCCGCCTCAGGGCAAGTTCCGGGTCCTTCGAATCGCACAGCAGCTGCAGGAACAGCGCATTGGCCTTCGGGTCGTTGCGCACCTCCTCGTCGATGAGACGGATGGAGCGTCGCACCAGTCTGAGCGCATTGGGATGGATGTCCGCCCCCAGCCGGTCGGCCAGCGCAAACAGCCGCAGCATGTTCACCGGGTCGCGCCGGAACACCTCGCCGTCTTCCACGTCGATGCGCCCGGTTTCGATGACGAAGCCGGGGTAGTCCTTCAGTCGGCGGCTGCGCGGATGCCTGAGCAGCCGGTCGAGCAGGCGCGAGATCTGCCGCGGCTTCTTCAGCTCCTGCTCCTCCAGCACGGCGGAGAAGATGCGCGTGAGATCGCCCACCTCCTTCGCATGCAGGAAGTAGCGGCGCATGAAGCGCTCCACGTGCTTGAGCCTTGCATGCGCGGAGCGGAAGCCCAGCCGTTCCGCCACCTTGGTCTGCAGGTCGAACGTCAACTTGTCCGTCGGCCGGCCGGAGAGGAAATGCAGATGGCAGCGCACCGCCCAGAAGAAGTCCTCCGCCTTGATGAAGCGCCGCAGCTCCTCCCTGGTGAACACACCGTGCTCCACCAGCCCCGGCACATCATCCACACCATAGACATACTTGCCGATCCAGAACAGCGTCTGCAGGTCGCGCAAGCCCCCCTTGCCCTCCTTCACGTCCGGCTCCACCAGATACCGGCTCTCGCCGTGGCGGCGGTGGCGTTCGTCGCGTTCGGCCAGCTTGTCCGCGATGTATTTCTGCGGCTCCTTGCCGATGACCTCCGCCTTGAACCGCCGGCGGAATTCCTCGAACAGCGCCGCATCCCCGGCCAGATGCCGCGCCTCCATCAGCGCGGTGAGGATGGTGTGATCCTCCTTCGCCAGCCGCATGCAGTCGTCCAGCGAGCGGGTGGCGTGGCCCACCTTGAACTTCAGATCCCACAGCAGATACAGCAGATATTCCACCACCTGCTCGCCCCACGCCGTCTGCCGGAAGGGAAACAGGAACAGAAGATCGATGTCCGACCCCGGCGCCAGCATGCCCCGGCCATAACCGCCGGTAGCGACCATGGAAAGCCGCTCCGAGGACGTGGGGTTGGAAAGCGGATAAAGATCGGTGGTGATGAACTCGAACAACGCCTGCAGAAAAGCATCCTGCGCATCCGAAAGGAATTGCGCGCAGGTCATGCCCTTGCGGTTTTCCAGCAGCTGGCGCTCGGCACTCTCCCGCACCCGTGCCATGATCTCGCGCCCACCCTTCATCAGGGCGGTGCGGAAGGCCGGAGCATCCGGCGCATGCTCCCGCTTCAGGGTGGCAACGAGCGCCCGCACCGCCTCGCCGGCAGCCCGTGGCTTGCTGAAATCGAATGTTTCGGGCAGCAGCGTCTCTTCTGCCTGTTCCGCCATGTCATGCATCCCGGTTCGGGGAAATCCTCGGCACGCATGATAGGCGAAGCCGCCCGCGATGCCAAAGGTTGCGATGAGGCCCGCTTCCGGGATGTGGCGCGCGGCTCAGAACCGGTGACGCAGCGAGATGCGCGCGCGATGCTCCGGCGTCGAATCCGCCCCGCCGCGCACGAAGGTCTTCTCGTAATCGTATCCTGGCACGATCCACAGCCGCCGCCATATCTGCCACGCCAGCGAGGCGGAAACGCGCAAGGTGAGCGTGTCGTTCCCCGTTTCCGGATTGGTGTATTCGCCCTCCACGCGCCCGCGCAGGTCCAGCCCGTGGCGCAGCTGCTGCTCCACCGCCAGTCCCAGCGTTTGCTGACGGGCGCGGCCCGTGTCGCCGTTGTCCTCCATGGAAAAGGCGGCATCGGCCGTGAGCGTGGTGGTGCGCCGCGGCCGCCAGGTGACGTTGCCGTTCACGCCCACGCCCTTGAACAGGGAAGCGCCCGGATCGTCATAGTCGCGCGCGCTGAGGCGTACACCCGCCCGCCCTTCCAGGATGGGACCGCGCAGCAGCTCCACGCCGGCCTCCATGTAGGCACCCCTCGAATTGCGCTTCTCGCCGGTCTGCGGATTGCGGTTGGCGTCATGCAGCCGCACGTCCGCCCCCGCCTCGCCGTAGATGGCCAGCGCCGGCGCCGTCCGCAGCCGCCCGCGCAGCGAGACATGCGGCTGGAAATAATCCTCGTTGGTCGGATCCTGCCAATGATAGTTGCGCAGCACTCCGGCAGTGGCCGTTACCCGAAGCCGGTTGCGGTCGTACTCCACCGCCGCCGTGGCATCCACCTCGTGCTCCAGCACGTCCGACCCCGCGTCCAGCTCGTCCACGGCATAGGTCACGCCCAGCCGGTAACGCAGATCGCGCCTGGCATCCAGCCGCAGCTTCACCCCGGCATTGCCCCGCGCTTCCTTGCCACCACGGCTCCAGGCGATGAACGTGCCGCTGGCGGAAAAAGCCAGCTCGTGCCGCACCCAGTCACTCACCAGCCGCAGGTCGGGCGCCACCCGCGCGCCGATGGCATCCTTGCCGTTACCGTCGCGATTGGACGACCACACCGGCCCTGTTTCCACCTCTCCGGTAAGGACGAACGCGCCCATTCTCAGTCCGTCCGGAGAAGGCGGCGCCGGCACGGGATTGCGCTGCGTCGGCAATGGCGGCGGCGCATCGATGCTGCCGGTGCGCAACGGTTGAGGACGGGGCGTTGCCGGCAGCCGTGGCAATTGCGACAGCCCCCGGACGGAACGCCGGGTTGCGGCCTGCCCCCGCGGCCGGTTTGGAATGTTTGCACCCGCCCGCTGCGCGGGGCCGCCCGCAGCGCCACGCTCCCCGATCCGCGCTCCACGGACCGCATCCACCCGCCGGGAAGCCGCATCCTCACCTGCCGGAGGACGGCCGAACACCTCGTCCAGCGTCGGCTGTCCGGACGTTGGCGCATTGGCATCGGCAGCGGGGGCCATCGTTCCATCGGCGAGAGGGTCTTCACCGGCCGTGCGCAGATAGGGCGCCGGCGGCGGCGCCAGCGAACCGGCCTCCTGTGCCCGCGCCGGCAAGGCGAATGCCGCCAGCAGCACGCACCCCGCCAGCAGCGGCCGCCCGCCATCCATCGATTTCCGCACCCTGTTCATGCGCGCAGGGTGGCGCAACATGGTTAATAAAGACTCAACGTGCTGTGCCGTTCGCACTGCGCGCCGGACACGCCCGATACCGGTTTTCCGCAATGCTGCCTTGCTTCATTTGCATGACTGAATATGTCGGACTATAGTGCGCCACAAACAGGAGGAGGCACACGCCGAACGCCACATGTTGCACGCGCAACCGGCAGAAAACACCCGCTACCCCGCGCTGGTGCTCAATGCAGACTACCAGCCACTCAGCTACTTTCCGCTGTCCCTGTGGGGCTGGCAGCAGGCCATCAAGGCGGTTTTCCTGGGCCGCGTGCTGGTGCTTTCCGAATACGAGAAAGTGGTGCACTCGCCCTCCTTCGAGATGCGCCTGCCCTCCGTCATCGCGCTGAAGGAGTACATCGCGCCGCCACGACATGCCGCCTTCACCCGCTTCAACCTGTTCCTGCGCGACGAATTCCGTTGCCAGTATTGCGGCGCACGCGAGGAGCTGACCTTCGACCACGTGATCCCGCGCTCCCGCGGCGGCCGCACCACCTGGGAAAATGTGGTGGCCGCCTGCTCCGCCTGCAATCTGAAGAAGGCCAACCGTCTGCCCGCGGAGGCACACATGCATCCGCGTCGCGCCCCCTATGAACCCACACCTTTCGAGCTGCGCGAGAAGGGCCGGCGCTTTCCTCCCAATTACCTGCACGAAAGCTGGATGGACTTCCTCTACTGGGACACCGAGCTGGAGCCCTGAGTCTGCCCCGGGCGGCCCTCCAGCAGATAGTCGAGGAACTTCTGCGCCACCAGCGACAACCGCCGCCGTTTCAGATGCACCGCGAACCACTGCCGCACCAGCGGAAAGTGCTCCACGTCCAGAATGCAAAGTGCCCCCGCTTCCGCCTCGCGCTGAATCGTCTGCCGCGGCAGCACTGAAATGCCCAGCCCTGCCAGCACCGCCTGCTTGATGGCCTCCGCCGACCCCAGTTCCATGGTCGGCCGCACCGCCAGACCGTGCTCGGCGAACAGGCTGTCCACCGCCAGCCGCGTGCCGGAGCCGCGCTCACGCACCAGAAACCGTTCCGCCGCCAGCAGCTGCAGTGCGATGCTCCGCTGCCCTTTCAATGGATGATCGTGCGGCGCGATGACCACCAGCTCGTTGTCCAGGAACGGATGCGCCACCACGTCCAGCTCCTGCGGCGCCCGGCCCATGATGATGAGATCGTCCGCACCGGTGCGCAGCCGTTCGATCACCTGCGCCCGGTTGGTGACGGAAAGAAATGGTTCCACCTGCGGGTATCGCTGCAGGAACGCTCCCAGGATGTGCGGCAGGAAATAGGTGGCCGACGTCACCGTGGCGATGCGCAGATCGCCGCTCACCTCGCCCCTCAGTGCCTGCGCCAGCTCGCTCAGCCCCTCCACGCGCGAGAGGATGTCGGTGGCCAGTTCGTGCACCCGGCGCCCCTGCGCCGTCAGCCGCACGCCGCGTCCCGCCTGTTCCAGCAGCTCCAGCCCCAGCG
>JALUAB010000156.1 GCA_027051195.1 Hyphomicrobiales bacterium | reverse complement strand
TGGACGAGCTGGCCAAGATCGTGCGGGTGATGAAGAAGGTGATCCCCGACGCACCGCATGCGGTGCTGCTGGTGCTGGACGCCACCACGGGGCAGAACGCCATGAACCAGGTGGAGGTGTTCAGGCAAGTGGTGGGCGTGACGGGGCTGGTGATGACCAAGCTGGACGGCACGGCGCGCGGCGGCATCCTCGTGGCCATCTCCGAGAAACACGGGCTGCCGGTGCACGCCATCGGCGTCGGCGAGGGCATCGACGATTTGCAGCCGTTCGACGCGGAGCGCTTCGCGCGGGCCATCGCCGGATTGGATTGACGGGAAGATGACGGAAACAAAGCAAACAACAGCAAAGGCCGAACTGCCGCCGCTAATGCGCCTGCTGACGGAGGCGGGGCCGCTGCTCTTGTTCTTCGGCGTGAATGCGAAGTGGGGCATCTTCGCCGCCACCGCCGCCTACATGGCCAGCGCCGCCGTGGCCATGGCCTATACCTACTGGCGCATCCGGCGGCTGCCGCTGATGCCCATCATCGCGCTGGGGTTTGTGCTGTTGTTCGGCGGGCTGACCATCTGGCTGCACGACGAGACGTTCATCAAGGTGAAGGTGACGCTCGTCAACCTGTTGTTCGGCGCGGTGCTGCTGGTGGGGCTGGCCTTCAACCGGCTGTTCCTGAAACTGCTGATGGGCGAGGCCATGCGGATGACGGATGAAGGCTGGCGCAAACTCACCCTGCGCTGGGGGCTGTTCTTCCTGTTCCTGGCGGGGCTGAACGAGGTGGTGTGGCGCTCGCTTTCCACCGATGCGTGGGTGAACTTCAAGGTGTTCGGGCTGCTGCCGCTCACCTTCGCCTTCGCCATCGCGCAGGCGCCGTTGATGATGCGCCACCAGCTGCCGGAGGAAACGGGGGAAGAGGCATGAGGCGGATGAATCGACGGAGGATGTTGCGGCGCGGGCTGGCGCTGCTGGGGGTGGCGCTGGCGCTGGGTTTTGGTCTGGCCGGGCAGGCGCGGGCCACCAGCGAGCCGGTGCCGCAGCTCGTCATCTACACCTATGACAGCTTCACCGCCAGCTGGGGGCCGGGGCCGGCCATCGAGAAGGCGTTCGAGAAGGAATGCGGCTGCGACGTGAAATTCGTCGGGCTGGCGGACGGGGTGAGCATCCTCAACCGGCTGAAGCTGGAGGGGGCGCGCACGAAGGCCGACATCGTGCTGGGGCTGGACACGAACCTGATCGTGGAGGCGCGCAAGACCGGCCTGCTGGCGCCGCACGACATCGCCAAGCCGCCGCTGAAGCTGCCCATCGAATGGTCGGACGACACCTTCCTGCCCTACGACTGGGGCTGGTTCGCGGTGGTGTATGACTCGACGCGGCTGAAGCGCGTGCCGGACAGCCTGAAAGCGCTGGTGGAAGGGCCGGCGAAGGAAAAGATCGTGCTGCAGGATCCGCGCACCTCCACGCCGGGGCTGGGCTTTCTGCTGTGGATGAAGAAGGTCTATGGTGATGAGGCCAAGGCGGCGTGGAAGAAGCTGAAGCGGCGGGTGCTGACGGTGACGCCCGGGTGGTCGGCGGCCTATGCGCTGTTCACCAAGGGCGAGGCGCCGATGGTGCTGTCCTACACCACCTCGCCGGCCTATCACATGATCGCGGAAAAGACGGAGAAATACCGCGCCGCGCGCTTTGCCGAGGGGCATTACATGCAGATCGAGGTGGCGGCGGTGGTGAAGAGCACGCGGCATCCGAAGCTGGCGCGGCGGTTCATGCGGTTCATGCTGTCGCCGGGGTTCCAGGATCACATCCCGACGAAGAACTGGATGTATCCGGCGGGCGAAACCTCGAAGCCGCTGCCGGAGGCGTTCCGAAAGCTGGTGACGCCGCCGAAGTCGCTGCTGTTCTCGCCGGAGGAGGTGGCGAAGAACCGCAAGAAGTGGATCGCCGAGTGGCTGGAGGCGATGAGCGAGTAACGGCGCACGGGTACCCAAGAAAATTTCAGAAGTTCCCTGAATTCGTCATTCCCGCGAAAGCGAGAATCCAGTAACTCCTTTATAACTCCTTGATTCAGCAATGGATCCCCGCCTTCGCGGGGATGACGAGGAAAGAGGCAGGGATGACGGAAAGAGGCAATGCGTACACAAGCCTCTCCGGTTGCCCTTCCAGACAACTGTTTGCAGTTTCAACCCTTTTCTCACCCGCCCGGATTTTTCCTTGCACACCAGCGAGTAACGGGCGGGGATTCAGGCGCTCCGCTGCCCCGCCGCGTCGCCCGGTTCGCAGGCCCAGGCCCATTCGATGCGGGCTTGTGGGTCGCAGCGGGTGCAGCCGCCGCAGAGGCGCTCGTTCATGACCACGCGGCGCACGCGGCCCTTCTTCTCCAGCAGTTCCAGCATGGGCAGCACGGCGCTTTCCGGCGCGCCCAGGTGCGCGGCGATGTCGGCGAGGCAGGCCTGCCGGTGCTGCTTCAGGAATTGCTGGATTTCGCGAAGCATGATCAAGCCGTGCCCTGCCCCCGATCCTTTCCGAAATTTGTCATCCCCGCCACCTCCTCCGTCATCCCCGGGCTTGTCCCGGGGATCCAGGGCGAAAAACGACAGACATGCGAGCTTCTCGCAAGCTGGCATTTGTTGTTGGCATGACGC
>JALUAB010000155.1 GCA_027051195.1 Hyphomicrobiales bacterium | reverse complement strand
GTGCTGGCGCGGCATATCCCCCCGCATGAGATAGAGGCCTGGCCGACACCCTCCGCCTTCGCCCTGGCGTCCGCGCGCCTGGGCTGGCCGGAGCAGGACATCTTCAAGATCTCGCTGCACGGACGGAATGCCCGCGCGCTGGAGCCGCTGCTGGTGGAGCGCACGCGCATCTTCCTGCTCACCGAGCCCAATTCCCTGCGCACGGTGGCCGAGCGCCTGCACCGGCGCAACCTGCTGGGCACGCGCATTCACGTTCTGGTCGATCTCGGTGCGCCGGACGAGGAAATCCACGAACTCACCGTCGAGGAGGCGGAAAACTTCGACGATTCAGTCCTGTCGCGTCCGCATGTCATCGCCCTGGACTGCCGCTACGCTGACCCGGAGACGGATTTTCACCCGCTTGCCTGCTCCCGCGCCACCGGCCTGGCGGAGGAATGTTTCGCCCACGACGGACAAATCACGAAGGCCCCCGTGCGCGCCATCACCGTGGGCGCGCTGATGCCCCGCGCCCGCACCTTGTTGTGGGACATCGGAGCCGGCTGCGGCAGCGTGTCCATAGAATGGCTGCGCATGAGCGGACACACCGCGCACGCCATCGCCATCGAGCGCAACGAGGAACGCTGCCGCCTCATGGAGCGCAATGCCGACGCGCTGGGCGCGCCCAAGCTGCGCATCGTCTGTGGCAGCGCCCCGGAGGCCCTGCGCGGTCTGCCGCGTCCGGACGTGGTGTTCATTGGCGGCGCCGTGGACGACGACGCCGTGTTCGAGGCCGCCTGGCAGGCGTTGGTGCGTGGTGGCTGGCTGGTTGCCAATGCCGTGAGCCTGCGGGCGGAACAGGCGCTGCTGGCGCGCCACGCGCGATACGGCGGCGAATTGATGCGCATGCAGTTCGCCCACGCCGAGCCGCTGGTGATGAAGACGCAATGGAACGCGGAGGTTGAAACCGGCATGGCCGAGGCCCGCCCGCCGCTTTCCGGTTACGAGGCCTTCCGCCAGAGCCTGCCCGTGACGCAATGGCGCGTGCGCAAGACGTGACCATGCCAATCTGTGCAAACCGGGCGCCACTGGCTTGCCTGTCGCGCCCGGGCATGACATGCAGGTTTTCAGGACGGCCCGCGCATACGAACAGCGGGCGGGGGCACGAGAGGGCAAGGTCATGACGGGCACGCTCTACGGTCTGGGGCTGGGGCCGGGCGATCCGGAGCTCATCACCATCAGAAGCTGGCGCATCATCTCGCTGGCGCCGGTCATCGCCTATCCGCAGGGCGAATCCGGCCATTCGCGCGCCCGCGCCATCGCCGCCCCCTTCATCCCGGAAGACGTGGAGGAACTGCCGCTCTCCATTCCCTTCACCGGCGAACCGGCCGCCGTGGAAGCCGCCTGGGAACACGCCGCCGACCAGGTGGCGCGGCGGCTGGACGACGGCCGCGACGTAGCTTACCTCTGCCTCGGCGACCCGCTGATCTGGGGCAGTTTCGCGCGGCTGGCGCGCCGGCTGGCGGCGCGTTACCCCGTGCATGCCGTGCCCGGCATCGTCTCCGCCCAGGCAGCCGCCGCGCGCTTCGACGTTCCGTTGGCGCAGGGCGCGGAGGCGCTCAAGCTGCTTCCGGCCACCATGGATCGCGACGCCCTGCTGGCCGAGTGCCTCAACCGACGCGCGGCGCTCGCCATCTTCAAGGCCGGCAAACGGCTGGACACGGTGCGCGAAGCACTGGCCGACGCCGGCCGGCTGGATGACGCCATGGTGGTGGTAGCCCTGGACTCTGCGGAAGAGCGCATCATGCCGATGGCACAGGCGGCCGGGCTGCCCGAGGACTATTTCTCTCTGGTGCTGGTGTGGCCGCAGGGCCGCTCACCGCGGCCGGAGGCATGACGGCTGAAAGGGGCATGCCGCCGCTGGTGCTGGCCGTCTCACCATGTCAGCGGGCGCTGGGCGAGCGTATCGCCGCTGGCGTGAACGGCCAGCCGCTCATCGCTCCGGACGACATCGCCGCCCCCCTTCGCGACGCCTTCGGGAACGGCCGGCCCATCATCGGCATCTGCGCCACCGGCATTCTCCTCCGTGCGCTCGCTCCCTTGCTGGCCGACAAGCATGCGGAACCACCGGTCATCGCCGTCTCCGCCGACGGCGCGCACGTGGTGCCGCTGCTGGGCGGGCATCATGGCGCCAACGACCTGGCCCGCAGGATCGCGGGTATCACCGGCGGCGTGGCGGCCGTCACCACCGCGTCGGATACCCTGTTCGGCGTGGCCCTTGACGATCCGCCCCCCGGCTGGCGTCTGGCCAACCCGCAAGACCTGAAATCCTTCGTGGCGGCGCTGATGAAAGGAGCTGAGGTGTTCGTGGAGGGCGACACGCCGGACTGGCTGGCCGAAAGCGCCCTGCCCTTCACGGATGCCCCGGACGCCGCCATGCGCATCGTCATCGCGCAAGAACCGGTCGAACCAGGCCCGCAGCGCCTCGTCTTTTACCCGCGCGATCTCGTCATCGGCGTCGGCATGGCACGGGATGCCGCGCCAGAGGAGATGATCGATCTGGTGGAAGCAACGATGGAACGGGCCAACTTGCCGCTTCAGCGCATCGCGGCCATTGGCACCATCGCGATGAAGGCCGACGAACCGGCACTGGA
>JALUAB010000154.1 GCA_027051195.1 Hyphomicrobiales bacterium | reverse complement strand
TCGGTCAGCGAGATCCCGAAGCGTACGCCGTCATCCAGCAGCACCACCTCGCCACGTGCCACCAGCCGGCCGTTCACCACCACCTCCACCGGCTCGCCTGCCTTGCGGTCAAGCGGCACCACCGCGCCCGGACCCAGCGACATCAGGCGCGAGATGGGCATTTTCGCCCGTCCCAGCACCACCTGCACGGTAACGGGTATGTGCAGGATCACGTCCAGCCCGGCACCGCCGGCGTCTGGCCGGGCGGCGTCTCCGGCATTGTCCGCGGAGGCATCGGCGGCCGGCGCCTCGACCTTTCCGGTGGCGATGTCCGCCGCCGCCGCAGGCTGGGCCGTGACCGCTTCCCCCGGCGCTTCCGTCGCGGCCTGCTGTTCCGGAGCGGCGTTTTCCACTGCCTCGGCGCTGTCCGATACCTGATTGCGCACTTCTTCCATGTGCCTCTTCTCCCGCCATGCGAAGCCGCCGCCCGGCGCTTCAGCCGTTGCGCAGCGATTCGATGAAATCGGCGTGCTCGTCCGCCGTCTTCTTCAGCCGCAGGGTGAACACGCCGGCCTGTTGCCCCAGCTCACAGTGAAACAGCGGCACGCCATCGCATTGCAGCACTACCGGCGCGCCCGCCACCTCGTTCAGCGGCAGCACCTGTCCGGGCTTCAGCGACGCCACCTCCGCCAGCGTGATTTCCGCGCCGGAAAGCGTCGCCTCGCAAACGATCTCCGCCGCCTCCAGCTGATCCTTCATTGCGCGGAGCCATTCTTCATCCGGCGGCGCGGCGTGCTGCGTCGGCTCCGCTCCGGCGCACACGCGCAGCGTGGTGACGGCGGCATGCGGCAGCAGCAGCGTGCAGATGCCCTCCTGCCCCAGCGCCGTCAGACGGAACCGCGCCAGCAGATGCACGCTGCCCGCGCTTTCCATCACCTCTGCCACATCCTCGCGCCCCACCTCGCCAATGAGCAGGGCGTGTCCGTGCGCACTCATCATCACGCCGGACGCGATTTCGGCCACGGCCTCCGCCAGCATGCCGGCAAACAGGCGGTCGAAATCGGTGTATTCACGTTTGGCCGGGGTGGAACGGTCGCGCGCCCCGCCGCCCAGGAACGCCTCGATGGCCAGATCAACCGCACCGGCGTTCAGACACAGGCAGGCAGGTTGCTCCAGCCGGTCCAGCGTGCACAATACCGGCATGGCGCCTTCCTCTTGCAGGCCCGCCTCCGCCACCGGTGCGGTGTGCACCTCCAAGAGCTCCGCGGAAAAAGGCGCGTCCGCCATGTCGCGCAGGCGCTCCGCCAGCAGTTCAGCCGCGCGCGAGAAGATGGCCCGCAGCAGTCGCAGCCGCTCCGGTGAAAGCTGCCGCGCCGCCGCCAGCAGCACATCCTCGGAAAAATCTCTCGCCCGTGGTTGCGTTGCCGTCGCGCTCATGGCTCACCTCTCGCTGCCGTTTTCGCCGTGCGCATCATCACGCCGCCTTCTTTTCCGCCGCCGCGCCGCCGTTCAGCACGGCTTCTTCCATGGTGTCGATATTCGGCCGTTCGTGGGAGGAGATGGTCTTGCGACCGTATTCCAGCGCCACCTGGGGCATGGCGCCGTTCATGAAGGCCAGCAGGGTCTGCTTGACCATCACGAACAGGCGCACGCCATGGCTGCGCACGATCTTCACCTTGGTGGCGACGGGCGCCACCACCGCGTAGGAGAGGAAGATGCCGGCAAACGTGCCCACCAGCGCCGCGCCGATGAGATGGCCCAGCACTTCCGGCGACTGGTCGATGGCGCCCATGGCCTTGATCACGCCCAGCACCGCGGCGACGATGCCCAGCGCCGGCAGCGCTTCCGCCACCGCCACCATGGCGTGGTAGGACTTCATGCGGTCGTGCGTGAGCGTCTGGATCTCCTCGTCCATCAGCGCCTCCACCTCGTGGGTCTTGGCGTTGCCAATGAGGATGAGGCGCACGTAGTCGCAGATGAAGGTGGTCAGCTCCTTGTCCTTCAGCACCGAGGGGTATTTCTGGAAGATTTCCGATTCCTCCGGATTGTCCACATGGGCTTCCACCTCGCCACGGGACTTGCCCCGCACCTCGCGCATCAGTTCGAACAGAACGCCCAGAACGTTCAGATAGTCTTCCGTTTTTGGCGTGGCGCCCTTGAAGGCTTCCATGATGGCCTTGCCGGCGTCCTTGATGACCTTCATGGGGTTGGCGATGATGAACGTGCCGAAGGCGGAGCCGCCGATGATGACGAACTCCCACGGCTGGATGAGCACGCTCACCTTGCCGCCCATGGCCACATAGCCGCCGATGATGCAGCCCAGGGTGACCACAAGGCCCAGAAGAATGGTCACGGAAGATCTCCCCTGCGTGGATGCAAGTTTCGGCGCAGTTGCCTGCCTGTTGTTGGCAGGGTGACGCGCCGCTTGCACCCATGCTGGCCACCGAGGCTTGCGCGAACCTGATTGACCGCAGGGCCGCGGTGGGGATGAGGGGAAGAAAAGTGCCGTCAGCTCAGATGTGCAGCGGGTGGCCGAAGGCGGCGAGCACCGATTCGTGCATGCTTTCGGAGATGGTGGGGTGCGGGAAAATGGTGTGCATCAGCTCCGCTTCCGTCGTCTCCAGCGTCATGCCGATGGTGAAGCCCTGGATCATCTCCGTCAC
>JALUAB010000153.1 GCA_027051195.1 Hyphomicrobiales bacterium | reverse complement strand
GCTTCATAAAAATTACGTTCAGAGTGTCTTGATCGTTGCCTCTCCACTTGTGAGGAAGAACGATGACCGATTCATTCGTTCGGATGTGTCATTCTTGGAATTTCCTTGAACACCAGTAGGAGAAAGCGGGTATCCATAATTGAATCAGAAGCTTACTGGATTTTCGCTTGTGCGGGAATGACGGAGAATAGGGAAGGTGACGATGCAAGTGGCGGTCAGGCGCCGGTGGTGGCGTGGCGGCGGCCGCGGAAGGGGGTGAGGCGCACCGCACGTTCGCGCGGGGGGATGCCGATTTCCTCGTCCGTCAGGTAGCAGGCCGGGTCTTCCGCCCAGGCATCGCCGCTGAGCTGTTGCGCGCGCACCCGCGTGTTGCCGTTGCAGATACTCAGGTATTTGCACTCGGCGCAGCGGCCCTTCACCGGGCGGGGGCGCTGTTTCAGCCCGGCCATGAGCGGGTCGGAGGTGTCTTCCCAGATCTCCGAGAAGGGCCGCTCCTTCACGTTGCCCAGCGTGTAATGCCACCACATGGTGTCCGGGTGCACGTCGCCGACGTTGTCGATGTTGGCCACCATGACGCCGGACTGGTTGCCACCCCAGCGGCGCAGCACGCGCTCCAGTTTCTCCGAACGGTCAGGATAGTGTTCACGCGCCCACAGCAGGAGATAGACACCGTCGGCGTCGTTGTTGCCGGTGACGATCTGGCGGCCTGATCCGGCTTTCGCTTCCTCCTCCGCCCACTCGATGAGGCGGTGCATGGTGGTGCGGGTGCGCGCGAGGTCGGCATCGTCCATGCGGTTCTTGTTGCCGCGCCCGGCATAGACGAGGTGGGAGAGGTAGAAGCGGTCGATGTTTTCCTCCTGCACCAGCGCGATCATGTGCTCGAACTGGTAGGCGTTGTCGCGCGTCATGGTGTAGCGCACGCCGACGGGGATGCCGGCGTCGCGGCACAGGCGGAGGGCGTTGAGCGACTTCTGATAAGCGCCCTTCATGCCGCGGAAGGCGTCGTGCACCTCGCCGATGCCATCCAGCGAGATGCCGATGTAGTCGAAGCCGATGGACGCGAGGTCGTTCATGATGACCTCGGTGATGAGCACGCCGTTGGTGGACAGCGCAGTGAAGAAGCCCATGTCCCTGGCGCGGCGGGCAATGTCGAAGATGTCAGGGCGCAGCAGCGGCTCGCCGCCGGAGAGAATGAGTGCGGGCACGCCGTATTGTTTGAGGTCGTCCATGACCTCGCAGACCTGCCGAAAGCTCAGCTCGCCGGGAAAATCCACGTTGCCGGAGATGGCGTAGCAGTGCTTGCACAGGAGGTTGCAGCGGCGGATGAGATTCCAGATAACCACCGGGCCGGTGGGCCGGGTGTTGCGCCCGGCGTTGTCGACGCGGCGGGTGGGCCATTCGTCGCGCACCAGCATGTTCATGTAGTGGCTCAGCCGGAACATGGCGCTTCCTCCGGTTCGTTCTTTTGGTGCGCGGGGGCGGAAGGTGCGAACAGGCGGGTGCCCGTCTTCTTCAGGATGCGGGTGGAGAAGAGCACCTCGTGCCCGTATGCGGCGTCGCCCAGCAGGCGGGCGATCTCCGCCACCTGCGCCTGTGCCTCGGCGCGGTTTCGGCCATGCACCATGGCGAAGAGGTTGTAGGGCCAGCCCAGGCGGCGCGGGCGGTGGTAGCAGTGCGAGACGAAAGGCAAGGCGCCGACTTTCTCGCCCAGTTCGTCGATGTGGGCGTCGTCCACGTCCCACACGCTCATGCCGTTGGCGGTGATGCCGAGGCGGTAGTGGTTTGGCACCAGGGCGATGCGGCGAATGACACCGGCGTGCGCAAGGCGGCGGGTGCGGGAGAGCACGTCTTGCGTGTTGGCGGCGAGCGTTTCCGCCAGCACGGCCCACGGGTCGGGCGCGAGCGGCAGGCCGGGCTGCATGGCGTAGAGCAGAGCGCGGTCGGCCTCGTCCAGCTGCGCCGGGGCGCGGAGGGCGCGGCGCGGCGCGGGCGGTGGTGGCGGCACGTCGGGGAAGCGCACGCGGAAATCGACGAAATATTCCTTCACTTTCGGCAGGCGCAGGACGGAAAGGCCGGTTTCGCGCTCGATGGCGCGGGCCACCTTCTCGATGCGCTCACGCGATGGCGCGGCGATGACGAACCACATGTTGAAGCGGTGGTCGCGGGCGTAGTTGTGCGCCACCTCGTCGTGGGCGTTGACCAGCGCCGTCACCTCGTCGAAGCGCTCTTCCGGCACGGCCAGTGCCGCCAGCATGTAGGCACCGCCAGCGGCATCGGCGTTGATGAGCGGGCCGAAGCGGGTGGCGGCGCCGATGTCCAGCAGGCGGCGCAGGCGGGTGAGCAGGGCGTCTTCCGCCATGTCCAGCGCGCGGGCGGCCTCCGCAAAGGGGCGGGGGACGATCGGAATGCCCTCCTGCAGGTGCGTAATCACGCGCCTGTCGATGGCGTCCAGCGCCGGCTGAGGCTGTGCGGCGCGCCGGGTCATGCTGCGCCTCCCTCACCGTTGTTCAGGCTGACGGAGAAGCGGGCGCCGCATTGCTTGAAGCAGCGGCGGGAGAACAGCGGCGCGTGCGGGATGGCGACGCCAAGGCGGCGTTCCAGCATGGCCGCCAGCTCGGCGATGCAGGCGCGGACGGCCTCGCGCTCGCGGCCGTGGATCATGCAGAAGAC
>JALUAB010000152.1 GCA_027051195.1 Hyphomicrobiales bacterium | reverse complement strand
TGGCGCAGGGCGCTTTCAGGCGGCCTGGTCGGCGATGCGGGCGAGCGATTCCTCACGGCCCAGCGCTTCCAGCACCTCGAAGATGCCGGGGGAGACGTTGGATCCGGTGAGCGCGGCGCGCAGGGGCTGGGCCACCTTGCCCAGCTTCAGCTCCTTCTCTTCGGCGTAGGTGCGCACGGCCTGTTCCAGCGTGTCCTCCGTCCATTCGGGCAGGGCTGAAAGGCGTCCGTGCAGCTCCGCGAGCAAGGCGCGGGCGTCGTCGTTCAGCAGCTTCCGTGCCTTCGCGTTCATCTCCAGCGGGCGGCCGGCAAACAGGAACCATGCAAGGTCAAACAGTTCGCGCAGGGTTTTCGCACGCTCTCTCAGGGCGGGCAGCAGCTTCTCGAAGCGGGCGCGGGTGTTTTCGTCTTCCAGCTTCTTCAGCGCCGTTTCAGCCCGTTCCCGCTGCTCCGCCGGGGCGTGGGGCAGCCAGTCGATGAAACGGCGCAGCAGTTTTTCCTGATCCAGGTTGCGCATCCACCAGCCGTTCACGCTTTCCAGCTTGGCGAAGTCGAAGCGGGCCGGGGACTTGCCCACGGCATCCAGGTCGAACCACTCGATGAGCTGATCGGTGGAGAAGATCTCGTCGTCGCCGTGGCTCCAGCCGAGGCGGGCGAGATAGTTGCGCATGGCCTCCGGCAGGTAGCCCATCTCGCGGTAGGCCTCCACGCCCAGCGCGCCGTGGCGCTTGGAGAGCTTGGCGCCATCCGGGCCGTGAATGAGCGGGATGTGGGCCATCTGCGGCACCTCCCAGCCCAGCGCGCGATAGATCATCGTCTGGCGGGCGGCGTTGGTGAGGTGATCGACGCCGCGGATGACGTGGGTGATCTCCATGTCGTGGTCGTCCACCACCACGGCGAGATTGTAGGTGGGGGTGCCGTCGGCGCGCATGAGCACCAGGTCGTCCATGGCCTCTGCGGGGAAGCGCACTTCGCCCTGCACCAGGTCGTGGATGACGATCTCGCCTTCATGCGGCGCCTTGAAACGCACCACCAGCGGCTTGTCGTGTGGCGGGCACAGGCCCAGTTCGCGGCAGCGGCGGTCGTAGCGCACCGGTTTGCCCTCGGCTCGGGCCTTTTCTCGCATCTCCGCCAGCTCCTCCGGTGTGCACTGGCAGTAATAGGCGTGGCCCGCGTCCAGCAGCTGGCGGATGACCTCGAGATGCCGCTCGCGGCGGGAGAATTGCGAGACGGGCTCACCGGCCCAGTCCAGTTCCAGCCACTTCAGGCCCTCGATGATGGCTTCCACGGCGGCTTGCGTGGAACGCTCGCGGTCGGTGTCCTCGATGCGCAGCAGCATCTCGCCGCCGTGGTGCCTTGCATAAAGCCAGTTGAACAGGGCGGTGCGGGCGCCGCCGATGTGAAGAAAGCCCGTGGGTGAGGGCGCGAAGCGGGTTCTGACCTTGCTCATGGTCGGTGTGGTTCCCTGAAAGTGGGGAGTCTGCGGTTCGCGCCGTTCATGCCAGCACGGTCGGCTGTTGACAAGCGTTCGCGTGCATTTGCGCCATGCGGGTGGATGGGTGTTTGCTGCACGGCATGGGGGAGAGTGGGGCAGACAAGGCGTTCTTGCCGGCGCGGCCGTTGGGCCTGCGGCCGCTTGCAGGAGATGCGTTGGCGCTGGCGGCGGCGTGGTTCGCCGGGGGAATCTTCCTGTGGTTCGGGTTGCCCGGGCCGCCACCGGTGTGGATGGCGCTGGCTGGTGGGCTGGCTGCGGCACTGGCGTGGTGGCGCTGGCGCTGGCCGGCGCTGCTGGCGGCGCTGATGGTGCTGGCCGGGCTGTTCTGGGTGGGGCTGCGCATTCAGGTGCAGGATACGCCGCTGCTGCCGGCGAACGCGGGGCGGGTGCTGCTTACGGGACAGGTGGAAAGCATGCGGCCGCATCGGCCCGGGCGGGCCCGCATGGTGCTCGGGGTGCGCGAGATCAGGGGGGTGCGGGCGCAGTATTGGCCGCGGCGGGTGCGGCTGAACGTTTCGCTGAAGGGGGCGAAAACGGCGGATCTGCCACTGCCCGGGGACGTGGTGCGGCTGCGGGCTGTGCTGTTGCGCCTGCCGCGTCCGCAGGAGCCGGGAGCGTATGATCCGGGGCGCGATCTCTACATGGCGGGCATTGGGGCGACGGGATTCGCGCGGGTGCGGGACGTGACGGTCGTTTCGGCGGCATGCGCGGGGTGCGGGCCATGGCTGGCGCTGATGCGGCAGGTGGAGCGGCTGCGGCGGGGCATCGCCGCGCGGGTGCGGACGGGCATGGCGGATGAGCGGGCGGCGGGGCTGGCGCTGGCACTGATAACCGGCGAGCGCGGGGCGCTGCCGGAGCGTGTGCGGGAAAATCTGCGGGCGGCGGGGCTGGCGCACATCCTCGCCATTTCCGGGCTGCATCTGGCGCTGGTGGCGGGGGCGGTGTTCTGGCTGGTGCGGGCGGGGCTGGCGGTGGTTCCGGCGCTGGCGCTGCGCCGGCCGGTGAAGAAGATCGCGGCGCTGGCGGCGTGGCTGGTGGCGCTGGCGTATCTGTTGCTCTCCGGCAACTCCGTCGCCACGCAGCGGGCGTTCATCATGCTGAGCGTGGCACTGCTGGCGTTGTTGCTGGACAGGCCGGCGATTTCCATGCGCAACCTGGCGGTGGCGGCATGGATCATCATGC
>JALUAB010000151.1 GCA_027051195.1 Hyphomicrobiales bacterium | reverse complement strand
TCCACCACGGCCACCGCGCCGGAGTTGCGCACGGCGAAGCGCTCGCCGGCGATGCCGCGGAAATAGACCTCGCCGCAGATGGCGCCATAGAGCACCGTGTTGCCGACGATGATGCTCTTCTCCGGGTTGATGCCCGACTCCTCCGGCGGGCGCACGATGATGCGGCCTCCCGAGAGGCCCTTGCCCACGTAGTCGTTGGCATCGCCCACGAGATCGAGCGTGACACCCTTCGCCAGCCAGGCGCCGAAGCTCTGTCCGGCCGTGCCGCGCATGGAGAAGTGGATGGTGTCATCCGGCAGCCCCGCATGGCCGTGGCGCTTGGCCACCTCGCCGGAGAGCATGGCGCCGATGGTGCGGTCGGTGTTCTTCACCGCGACTTCCGCCCTCACCGGCTCGCCCTTCTCCAGCGCCGGTTGCGCGATCTCGATGAGCTTGCGGTCGAGAATGTCCTTGATCGGGTGGTTCTGCTGCTCGCAGTGATAGACGGCCACGTCCTCCGGCACGTCCGGCTTCTCGAACAGGCGGGAGAAGTCCAGCCCCTTCGCCTTCCAGTGCTCCAGCGCCTCCTCCTTGTCGAGGAACTCCGTCTGACCGATCATCTCGTCCATGGTGCGAAAGCCCATCCGCGCCATGTATTCGCGCACCTCTTCCGCCACGTAGAAGAAGTAGTTGATCACGTGCTCCGGCGCGCCCTTGAAGCGCTTGCGCAGCTCCGGGTGCTGCGTGGCGATGCCGACGGGGCAGGTGTTCAGATGACACTTGCGCATCATCAGGCAGCCCATGGCGATCAAGGGCGCGGTGGCGAAGCCGAACTCGTCCGCGCCCAGCAGCGCGCCCACCACCACGTCACGCCCTGTGCGCAGGCCGCCGTCCACCTGCACGGCGATGCGCCCGCGCAGCCGGTTGCGCACCAGCGTCTGCTGCGTCTCGGCCAGGCCAATCTCCCATGGGGAGCCGGCGTGCTTGATGGAGGTGAGCGGCGAGGCGCCGGTGCCGCCATCCCAGCCGGCGATGGTCACGTGATCGGCCCGCGCCTTCGACACGCCGGCGGCGACGGTACCCACGCCCACTTCCGCCACCAGCTTCACCGAGATGTCGGCCTGCGGATTGACGTTCTTCAGGTCGAAGATGAGCTGCGCCAGGTCCTCGATGGAATAGATGTCATGGTGCGGCGGCGGCGAGATGAGGCCCACACCCGGCGTGGAATGCCGCACCTTGGCGATCACCGCGTCCACCTTGTGACCGGGCAGCTGGCCGCCCTCGCCGGGCTTGGCCCCCTGCGCCATCTTGATCTGGATGACGTCGGAATTGACCAGATACTCGGTGGTGACACCGAAGCGGCCCGACGCCACCTGCTTGATGGCCGAGCGCATGGAATCGCCGTTTGGCAGCGGCTTGAAGCGATCCGGCTCCTCGCCGCCCTCGCCCGTGTTGGACTTGCCGCCGATGCGGTTCATGGCGATCGCCAGCGTCGTGTGCGCCTCGCGGGAGATGGAGCCGAAGGACATCGCGCCCGTGGAGAAACGCTTCACGATCTCCGCGGCCGGCTCCACCTCCTCGATGGGCACCGGCTTGCGGCCCATCTCCTCCGCCGTCCTGATGCGGAACAGGCCGCGCAGGGTGTTGGCCTCGCGGCCCTGCCGGTTCACCTCCTCGGCGAAGGCCCGATACTTTTCCGGCAGATTGCCGCGCACCGCGTGCTGCATGTTGGCGATGGCGGAAGACGTCCACACGTGGCGCTCGCCGCGCACGCGCTGATGATAATGCCCGCCCACATCGAGCAGGTTCTCCAGATGCGGCGCCTCGGAGAAGGCGAGCATGTGCCGGCGGAAGGTTTCCTGGGCGATCTCGGCGATGCCCACGCCTTCAACAGCGGTGTTGGTGCCGGCGAAATACTTGTCCACGAACGCGGAGTTCAGCCCCACCGCGTCGAAGATCTGCGCGCCGCAATAGGACATGTAGGTGGAAATGCCCATCTTGGACATCACCTTGAGAATCCCCTTGTCCGCCGCCTTCACGTAGCGATGGATGGCCTCGTCCTCGCTCACGTCCTCGGCCAGATAGGGGCGCAGATGCTCCAGCGTCTCGAAGGCGAGATACGGATTGATGGCCTCCGCGCCATAACCCGCGAGCGTGCAGAAATGATGCACCTCGCGCGCTTCGCCCGTTTCCACCACCAGGCCGACGGACGTCCGCAGGCCGGTGCGGATGAGGTGATGATGCACGGCCGAGGTCGCCAGCAGCGCCGGAATGGGCACGCGATCCGGTCCCACCAACCGGTCGGAAAGGATGATGATGTTGTAGCCGTCGTGCACGGCCTTCTCCGCCTGCGCGCAGAGGTCGGCCAGCGCCGCCTCCATATGCTCCGGGCCGCGCTCCACGTGATAGGTAATGTCCAGCGTGATGGTGCGAAACTGGTTGTCCGAGATGTCGCCGATGCCGCGGATCTTCTCCAGCCCCTTGTTGGAGATGATGGGCTGGGAAACCTCCAGCCGCTTCAGCGCCGTCTCGTCGTTCAGCCCCAGCAGGTTCGGCCGCGGGCCGATGAACGAAACCAGCGACATCACCGATTCTTCGCGGATGGGGTCGATGGGCGGGTTCGTCACCTGCGCGAAGAGTTGGTGAAAATAGTCGTAGAGCAGGCGCGAATTGTCCGACAGCGCCGGCAGCGGCGTGTCCGTGCCCATGGAGCCGATGGCCTCCTGCCCGGTGTTGGCCATGGGCGCCAGCAGCATGCGAATGTCTTCCTGTGTGTAGCCGAAGGCCTGCTGGCGGTCGAGCAGCGAGACATTGGTCTTCGGCGCCTCCTGCCCCACCTCCGGCAGCTCCTTGAGCTTGAACTGCCCTTCCTGCAAGAGCTTCTTCCACGGCCGCCGCGTGGCCAGCTCCTTCTTGATCTCCTCATCCGGAATGATGCGCCCCTGCTCCAGATCGACGAGCAGCATCTTGCCCGGCTGCAGGCGCCACTTCTCCACGATGTTCTCTTCCGGCACCGTGAGCACGCCCATCTCGGAGGCAAGGACGAGATAGTCGTCCTTCGTCACGAAGTAACGCGCGGGCCTGAGGCCGTTCCTGTCCAGCGTGGCGCCGATGACCCGCCCGTCGGTGAAGGCGATGGCCGCGGGGCCGTCCCACGGCTCCATGATGGCGGCGTGATATTCGTAGAAGGCGCGGCGCTCCTCGTCCATCAGCGGATGCCCCTCCCACGCCTCCGGTATCATCAGCATCATGGCGTAGGGCAGCGAATAACCACCGTGGTAGAGCACCTCCAGCGCCGCGTCGAAACAGGCCGAGTCCGACTGCCCCTCGTAATGCACCGGCCAGATCTTCTCGAGATCCTCACCCAGCACGTCGGACTTCATGGCCATGCGCCGTGCTGCCATCCAGTTCACGTTGCCGCGCAGCGTGTTGATCTCGCCGTTGTGGCATATGAAGCGGAACGGCTGCGCCAGCGGGAACGACGGGAAGGTGTTGGTGGAAAAGCGCTGATGCACCAGTGCCAGCGCCGAGACCATCGCTTCGTCGGCGAGGTCGGGAAAATACTTCTCCAGCCGGTCGGGCAGCACCAGCGCCTTGTAGGTGATGGTGCGCGAGGAGCACGACGGCACGTAGAACTCCTCCTCCGACAGCCCCAGCTCCTGCCGCACACGGTTTTCCACCACCTTGCGCGCCACGAACAGCTTGCGCTCGAAATGATCCTGATCGGCGATACCCTCGCCGGCACCAATGAAGATCTGCCGGCTCACCGGCTCGCCGTCCTTCACCGAATAGCCGAGCTGCGAGGAGTCCGTGGGCACGTCGCGCCAGCCGAGGATCGTCAGCCCTTCCTGCGGGATGACTTCCTCCCACAGCTTCTCCACCGCCGCGCGCTTTTCCTCATCGCGGGGCAGGAACAGGAAGGCGATGCCATATTCCCCTTCCGCCGGCAGGCCGATGCCCAGCCGCTCCGCTTCCTTGCGGAAGAAGGCGTCCGGCATCTGGATGAGAATGCCGCAGCCGTCGCCAGCCTCCGGGTCGGCGCCCACGGCGCCGCGATGCTCCAGGTTGCGCAGGATCTCCAGCCCCTTCTCGATGATGCCGTGATCCTTTTCATTGGTGATGCGGCAGATCATGCCGACGCCGCAATTGTCGTGCTCCAACCGGGAGTCGTACATGCCCTCGCGCACGTGGCCCGGCAGCGCCGGCAGCGCGCCTTCGCCATTCGTCCGCTCGTTCCGCTTCGTCTCGATGCGCTCGAACCTGGTCATGATACCGTTTCTTTCACAAATGCGTTGCGGCCAGTCGCGCCGATGTGTCCCCGATGCGGCGCAGGGGGCGCATGGCCGGCGCAAGAGCCCTTGCCGCCAGACCGTTTCCGGAAGCCGGAAAGCGCGCTTCCGAATGTCGTGGGCGCCCGGAAAATAGGACAGCATTTCTGTCCCAGTTGCGCGGTTATGCCAGAAAAGCCCCGCGCTTGGCAAGGCGCGCCCATCCCACCCGGCGAATTGTCGCGCCCCGTTCACCTCGGGCGGAGATGAAAAATACCGCCTCTGGACTTATCTCCTCAGTGGAACGATCATCACCCCGGCAACCGAAAGAGCGGCACCATGCATTTCGTTTCCGACAACACCGCTCCCGTGCACCCGCGCATCATGGAGGCCATTGTGCAGGCCAACATCGGCCATGCCCCGGCCTACGGAGCGGATGCCTTCACGCAAGAGGCGGAAAAGCTGCTGGAGCGCACATTTGAAACGGACGTGCGCGCCTGGCTCGTGGCCACCGGCACCGCCGCCAACGCGCTGGCGCTTTCCGCCATGACGCCCCCATACGGCGGCATCCTGTGCCACGAGGAAGCGCACATCAACACCGACGAATGCGGCGCGCCAGAGCTCTTCACCGGCGCCAAAATCATCCCGCTGTCCGGCGAACACGGCAAGCTGACGCCGGATGTGGTGCAGGCCCGCCTTGCCCGCTTCGCCCACGGCGAGCACCAGGTAAAACCTGCCGTACTCTCCATCACCAATCCCACGGAAAGCGGCACGCTCTACACGCCGGACGAGGTGCGCGCCCTGGCCGACCTCGCGCACGAGCACGACATGCTGCTGCACGTGGACGGCGCCCGCTTCGCCAACGCCGTGGCTGCCCTTTCCTGCCACCCGGACGACCTGGCGGGCCGCGCCGGCGTGGACGTGCTTACCCTCGGCGCCACCAAGAACGGCGCCATGATGGGAGAGGCCATCTTGTTCTTCCACACCAGCCTGGCAGTGGAGTTTCCCCGCCGGCGCAAGCGGGCCGGGCAGCTTGTCTCGAAGGGGCGCTACCTCGGCGCCCAGTTCGTCGCCTGGCTTCAGGACGACCTGTGGCTGGAGCTGGCCCTGCGCGCCAACGCCATGACCCGCCTGCTGGCGGCGCGGCTGGATGATTTTTCCGCCATCCGCATTGATGCGCCGGTGGAAACGAACATGGTCTTTGCCTGGCTGCCGCGCGCCCTGCACGAGGCGCTGGTGGAAGAGGGCGTGGAATATTACTGCTGGCGCGAGGAAGCGGATCGCGTGCTGGCGCGGCTGGTCTGTTCCTGGCACACGGCGGAAGAAGACATCGAGGCCTTCATCACGGCCATCGCCGCCCACGCGGGCTGACGCCGGCTCAGCCCTCGTCCTTGTCCAGCTTCACGCCATACAGCTCCAGCCGGTGATCGACAAGCCTGTAGCCCAGCTCTCGCGCGATTCTGCGCTGCAACTCCTCGATCTCCTCGGAAGTGAATTCTATCACCTCGCCGGTGTTGAGATCGATGAGGTGGTCGTGATGCTCCTCGCCCGCCGGCTCGTAGCGGGCGCGGCCGTCGCCGAACTCGTGCCGCTGCAGGATGCCGGCGTCCTCGAACAGCTTCACCGTGCGATACACGGTGGCGATGGAAATGCGCGGGTCGATGGCGGTGGCGCGCCGGTGCAGCTCCTCCACGTCCGGATGATCGGTGGATTCCGCGATCACCCGCGCGATCACGCGGCGCTGCTCGGTCATGCGCATGCCCTTTTCCTGGCAGGCGCGTTCGATGGCGTTCAGCCGTTGCTTCCCTTCCTGCTGCGGCATGCGTCCCCCAACGTCTGTTGCAGGTCCTGTCCGGGGTATAGCAGGTTCTCGCCTGCCGGCAACGCCCGCCGCTGCCTCATGGCGAAAACCCGGCGGCCGCGCACCGGATCAATCAGTGCGCTCCTGCCGCTTCTCCTGCCGCACCAGGTCGTGCATGTGCAGAATGCCCACCGGCCGGCCGGCGTCGTCCACCACGAACACCACGGTGATCTTCTTCTCGTTCAGCAGCCCCAGCGCGACACCCGCCAGCGTCTCCGGCGAAACCGTTTTCGGGCCGCGCGTCATTACCTGCGCCGCCGTCAGATCCATCAGGTTCGGATGCCTTTCCATGGCCCTGCGCAGGTCGCCGTCGGTGATGATGCCCACGAGCCGCCCGGCTTCGTCCACGATCCCCGCCGCGCCGAAGCGCTTGCCGGTCATCTCCAGCAGCACCCGCGGCATTGGGTCGTCCGGATGCGCCAGCGGCAGCTCCGCGTCACCGTGCATCAGCCGCGCCACCGGCTCCAGCATGGCGCCCAGGTTGCCGCCCGGATGAAAACGCCCGAAATCCTCCTCCGTGAACCCGCGCGCCGCCAGCAGTGCCATGGCCAGCGCATCGCCCAGCGCCAGCTGCATGGTGGTGGAGGTGGTGGGCGCCAGCTTCAGCGGGCAGGCCTCCTCCGCCTTCGGCAGCAGCAGCACGTGATCCGCCGCCTGCGCCAACGGGCTTTCGGCATTGGAGGTGATGGCCACCAGCGGAATGCGGAAGCGCTGCGCATGGGCCATCACCGCCTGCAGCTCCACCGTCTTGCCCGAGTGCGACAGCAGCAGGATAACGTCAGCGCGCGTGATCATGCCGAGATCACCATGCGCCGCTTCCGCCGCGTGAACGAATTGCGCCGGCGTGCCGGTGGAGGCCAGCGTGGCCGCGATCTTGCGTCCGATGTGCCCACTCTTGCCGATACCGGAAACGATGACCCTGCCCTTCGCGCGCAGTATCACTTCCACCACCGCGTCGAACGTCTCGCGCAGGCCATCCGCCAGCACCTCTTCCAGTTTCTCAAGCCCGGCGCTTTCCTTCGCGATGGTTTCGATGCCGATGTCGGCGTGCGCGCAACGGCCCGTCTTCATGTCCATGTCGGCCCTGCTCCTACCACGGGATCTCCCAGCCCTCCGCGTGCCAGAAAGTGCCCGTCCTGTCCATGTCCAGCTCGTCCATGCGCAGGATGATCCCGCGCGCGGCCACATCCGCCTCGACGTTTCCTCGGCCCTGCGTCATGTCCGTGCGCACGTAGCCCGGATGCAGCGCCGCCACCGCGATGCCGCGCGGCGCCAGCTCGATGGAGAGGTTCTTCGCCGCCATGTTGGCCGCCGCCTTGGACATGCGATAGGCGTAATTGCCGCCGGAAGTATTGTCCGCCAGCGACCCCACCCGCGAGGTGACGATGCCCACCTTGGCCCCTTTTCCGAGGCTTGGCAGCAGCGCCCGTACGATGCGCAACGGGCCCAGCGCGTTCACGTCGTAATGCCTCAGCGCATCCGCGAAATCCAGCGTGGCGAGGGTATCGCCCTTCAGGATGCCGGCGTTGTGTACCAGCACGTCCACCGGCCGCCCGTCCAGCGCCCGCGCCAGCCGCGCCGCGCCTTCCTCGCCGCTCACGTCCACGCCCTCGACGATCTCCGCGCAGGTTTCCTCGAGCGCCGGCGTGCGCTCGCGCACCGCGGCGACGACCTCCTCGCCGCGCTCGCACAGCTGCCGCACCATCTCCAGCCCGATGCCGCGCGACGCCCCGACGATTACCCAGCGTGCCATGTCGCAAACTCCTGTCCCGCTTCCTCGAGAGCCTGTTCATGCGCCTTCACGCACGATTCGTCAAAGCAGCAGAATATCACCCGCTCCAGTGAATGCCGCCGTTCCTTCAGGAAATCCAGCACCGTGGCCACGGCGATGCCCGCCGCGCGCTCCTTGGGAAAGCCGTAAACACCGGTGGAAATGGCCGGAAAGGCGATGCTCCGCGCCGCCACCTCCGCCGCCAGCCGCAAGGCATGTTCATAGGCCGATGCCAGCAGCGCCTCCTCGTTCGCTCCGCCACCACGCCACACCGGGCCGACGGCGTGAATCACCCATTTCGCCGGCAGCCGGTAACCCTTCGTGATGCGTGCCTCGCCGGTGGGACAGCCGCCGATCTTGCGCGTTTCCGCCAGCAGCTCCGGCCCGGCGGCGCGATGAATGGCCCCGTCCACGCCACCGCCGCCCAGCAGGCTCTCGTTTGCGGCGTTGACAATGGCATCCACTTCCAGTTTCGTTATGTCGCCCCTGCATATTTCCAGGCGGGTCATGGTCTGCCCTGTCTTGCGGAATTGTAATGCTCCACCCATTGCCCTGAACGTTCAACCCTGCATCTTGCCACCATGAGCCAAAAGAGCAAGCAGGCAACCTTCGACACCGCCACGCGGCTGGGGCTGGAAGAGTGCGGCCGTTTGTTCGTGCTGCACGAGCCGCACGCGAGCGCAGCGGCCACCCCCATCATCTACGATTCGCCCCACTCCGGGCGCTGTTATCCGGCGGATTTCGTCGCCCGCACGCCGCTGCCGCTGGCGGAATTGCGGGCTTCCGAGGATTTCGCGGTGGACCTGCTGTTCATGGCCGCGCCTTCCACCGGCAGCCACCTTCTGGCAGCGCAGCGGCCCCGCGCCTGGCTGGATCTGAACCGCGCTCCGGACGAGCTGAGCGCCGAAATGTTCGAAGGCCCGGCGCCGCAATGGGCCAACACCGAAAGTGAACGCGCCCGCGCCGGGCTGGGCGTCATTCCCCGCATCATATCGGAAGACCGGGAGATCTATGACGCTCCCCTGCCCTGGAGCGAGGCGCAACGGCGCATAGAGGAGGCCTGGAAACCCTACCACGCCCGCCTGCAATCGCTGCTGGAGGAAACGCGCGCGCGCTTCGGCACGGCCATCCTCATAGACTGCCATTCCATGCCGGAAAGCGCCGCGCGGGCCATGACACCCCTGTCACTGCGCCAGCCGGACATCATCCTCGGCGACGTGGAGGGCCGCTCCTGCGACCCCTTACTCACCGACACCCTGCACCGCCTGTTCGCCGACGCCGGGCTGAACGTGCGCCGCAACCGCGTCTATACGGGCGGCTACATCACCCGCCGTTACGGGCTGGAAGGATTCGGGGCGCACGCGGTGCAGATAGAGATCAACCGCCGACTCTACACCACCCCCGGCGAATACCGGCTTACCGAGGCCTTCTTCGCCCTGCAGCAGCTCATCGCCGGCATCACCGCCGAATTGCCGCGCCGGCTGACCCCGCTGTGGCGGCAACGACGGCCGGAAGCCGCCGAATGAAGGTGGCCCTTGGCAAAGGGATCGCCCGCCCCGCCATGCAATACCAAGTTGCCTGGGCTCAGGTCCCACAAAGGGCGTGGATGCCAGCGGCATTTTCGCGAAAGATCGCTGGTTTTCGTCCGCAGGGAATAGCCGAAGCCATTTCCAAGGGTGAAAAGCCAGCGAGATGAAGCGAAAATGTCGCCCGAAGGGTCTGGCGCCGCGCAATTTATGGGTCCTTAGCCTAAGGGCTGACCGGCAAAACCGCACCGCGGCCGCACCCGGTCATCCTTCGTGCCCGCAATGGCGGAGGCCGGGGTGCGGGACGGTGGGTGGCCAACGCCCTTTTTCACGCCGCAGTGAGCTTCTTCATCACCTCGTCGGACACCTCGAAGTTGGAATAGACGTTCTGCACGTCGTCATCCTCTTCCAGCGCCTGCAACAGCCGCAGCACCTTTTCCGCCTTTTCCGCGTCCAGCTCGGTGGTGGTGCCGGGCTTCCACACCGGTCTGGCCGACTCCGGCTCTCCCAGCGCCTCCGTCAGCGCCTGGCTGACCGCGCCCAGATCCTCGAAGGCACAGATGATGGTATGCGCGTTGTCATCGGAAATCACGTCCTCCGCCCCGGCCTCGATGGCCGCCTCCATGACTGTGTCGGCGTCGGCCACATCCGGCTTGTAGACGATTTCACCCACGCGCTCGAACATGAAAGACACCGATCCCGTCTCGCCCATGTTGCCGCCGTGCTTGGTGAAGATGGAACGCACGGAGGAAGCGGTGCGGTTGCGGTTGTCGGTGAGCGCTTCCACGATCACCGCCACGCCGCCGGGGCCGTATCCCTCGTAGCGCACTTCCTCGAAATTGTCGGCGTCGGCTCCGGTGGAGCGGTTGATGGCGCGCTGGATGTTGTCCTTGGGCATGGAATGCGCCCGCGCGTTCTGGATGGCCAGCCGCAGGCGCGGATTGGAAGCCGGATCCGGCCCACCCAGCTTGGCCGCCACCATGATCTCGCGCGAAAGCTTGGCGAACAGTTTCGACCGCGCGGCGTCCTGCCGGTTCTTGCGGTACATGATGTTCTTGAACTGCGAGTGTCCTGCCATGACCGTCCTCTCGAACCAGTGCCTGGAAATGCCCTTCGTGTCGTTCGTTTCGATATGGCCGCAAACGCCCCGGCTGTCAAAAGTCCGGCCACGCCTCGGGCAGCCGGCCGCCCAGCCGCAGCGGCGCGATGGCGCGGACCAGCCCCGTGGCGTCATCGGTTTCCGCCAGCACGCCGCAGATGGTGGCCTCGCCCTGCGCCGGCTCGAACCGCCCGCCGGAATAGCGCTGCAGGAAACGGTGCAGCGGCTCGTCCTTCTGCATGCCGATGACCGAATCGTAATCGCCGCACATGCCGGCGTCGGTCAGATAACCGGTGCCGCCGGGCAGAATCATCGCATCCGCCGTGGGCACATGCGTGTGCGACCCCACCACCAGAGAGGCGCGGCCGTCGCAGAAATGCCCCATCGCCGTCTTTTCCGACGTCGCCTCCGCATGCATGTCGATGACGATGGCATCCGCCATTTCCTTCAGCGGGCAGGCCGCCAGCTCCCGCTCCACCGCCGTGAACGGATTGTCGAGGATGGGATGCATGCCCACCTGCCCCATGGCCAGCACCACCAGTACCTGCCGGCCGCTGGCGGCCTCGAACAGCCCCGCGCCCTTGCCCGGCACGCCGGCCGGATAGTTCACCGGGCGCAGCAGTCGCGGCTCGGATTCGATGAAGGTGAGCGCCTCGCGCTGGTCGAAGGCATGGTTGCCGGTGGTGATGACATCCGCGCCGGCATCCAGCAGCTGCCGCGTGATCTTCGCGTTGATGCCGAAACCGCCGGCCGCGTTCTCGCCGTTGACGATGACGAAATCCGCCCGCAGCTCCTCCCGCAGGCGCGCCAGGCGCTCCACCACGGCCGTGCGTCCGGCCCGCCCCACGATATCGCCGAGATAGAGGATGCGCATGCCGCCCGTTTCCGTTTTTCCCCCGTTTCCCTCAAGCCTCCTCGGGCCGGCGCGCACCCCGTTCTGTCAACAACCAGTCCAGCCGCGCATCGGTGGCGCTGGCCGGAATGCGCGCCACCTCCTGCGCCGCGTGCGCGCAACCGATGGCCTGCACGGACCGCGCCGCCCGAAGCCGCGCCAGCGTGCGGTCGTAGTAGCCGCCGCCATAGCCCAGCCGGCACCCGAACCGGTCGAACGCCACCAGCGGCGCCAGCACGATATCCGGCTCCACCACGGGCGCCTCTTCCCCCGGCTCTGGAATGCCGTAGGCGCCCGGTTGCATTTCCATGCCCGGTCGCCAGCGCCGGAAGACAAGCGGTGCGTTCCGCCGCGCCACCACCGGCAGCGCCAGCGTGTACCCCCGCTCATGCAGCGCCCGCAACAGCGGCATGACGTCCGCCTCGTGCCGCACCGGCACGTAACCGGCCACCACCTCGCCGGGCAGGGACTCCACCAGCGCCAGCCCGTGCTCCCGCAACCACGCCGCGGTGGCCACCCCGCCCCGCCGCGCCGCCTCGGCCCGCGCCTTCAGCGCCTGCTGCCGCAACCGCGCCTTGAGCGCCTGCTTCTCTGCATCTTCCTGCCCGGAAGAACTGGGCGTCATCACCGGCCTCCGGTGGATCGGTGGATCGTTCGTGGCCACGGCGGAATGTGGCGGCCCGCGCCGGCCGTGCGGCATGGTGATCCCGGGTTCCCGCTTGCGCAGGTGGGCGCCGTGATGCGCCGGGCCACGGCCCGACGCAGGGACAGCTCCCTGGGATCAGGTTAAGGGCCCTGGGATGACATCCGTCACGCACCGCGCAGAACCGCCACGAGAAGCGATATACGCACTGCCGCAGGGAATTGCAAAGACCGCGCGGCACCCCGTTTCACCCGGCGGCGGCCGGATTCAATTCGATTGAAATGCGGCGCTTCTGCTGAAAGG
>JALUAB010000150.1 GCA_027051195.1 Hyphomicrobiales bacterium | reverse complement strand
ACAAGGGGCGGCTGGGAGCCAACGCCATTCTGGGCGTGTCGCTGGCGGTGGCCAAGGCGGCGGCGGCTTCGGCGGAGCTGCCGCTGTATTTTTATCTGGGCGGGGAGCGCGCGCACCTGCTGCCGGCACCGATGATCAACATCATCAACGGTGGCGCGCACGCGGACAATCCCATTGATTTCCAGGAATTCATGGTCATGCCGCTGAACGCTCCGAGTTTTCACGAGGCCATCCGCATGGGCGCGGAGGTGTTCGCGGCGCTGCGCGGGGCGCTGAAGAAGGGCGGCTTCGATACCAACGTCGGTGACGAGGGCGGCTTCGCGCCGGATCTGCCGGGCACGCGGGCGGCACTGGATTACATCATGCAGGCCATCGAAGCGGCGGGCTATGCGCCGGGCAGGGACGTATGGCTGGCCATCGACGCGGCGTCGTCGGAATTCTACGAAGGCGGCGAATACGTGATGAAGGGGGCGCAGGGCGGCAAGGGCCGGGTGATGGACAGCGCCGGCATGGTCGATTACCTGGAGGCGCTGGTGAACGACTACCCCATCCTTTCCATCGAGGACGGCATGGCCGAGGACGACTGGGAAGGCTGGCGCATGCTTACCGAGCGTATCGGCGGGCGCGTGCAGCTGGTGGGTGACGATCTGTTCGTGACCAATACCGACCGGCTGAAGCGCGGTATCGAGGAAAACGCTGGCAATGCCATTCTCATCAAGGTGAACCAGATCGGCACCCTGTCCGAAACGCTGGACGCCATAGAAATGGCTCATCAGGCCGGCTGGCGCGCCATCGTCTCGCACCGTTCGGGCGATACGGAGGATCCGTTCATCGCCGATCTCGCCGTGGCCATGAACACCGGGCAGATCAAGACCGGGTCGGTTTCGCGCTCCGAGCGCATCTGCAAATACAACCAGCTGATGCGCATAGAGGAGACTCTGGGTGCGGGCGCGAAATTCACCGGCACCCAGGTGCTGATACAGCGGTAACGATGCGAAAGAGGCGCACGCCGTTTGCGCGGCATGCGCCTGCGGCCGCCTGAACGGCAGTCGGGAGGGATGGCACTCAGGCCGCCAGCAGCTCCCGGATCTCCGCCGGCATTTCCGCCATCACGTCGGTGATCTCACCTTCGCTCACGTGTTCGCGCAGCACGGTGAACACCGCCTTCACCGCCGGTTCGGGCTCCACGTTATCGGTTTTGCCCAGGTGGCCGCGGACGAGCTCGAGGAACTCGTCGCGATGTCGGATCTTGAGTGGCGTCTTCGCCGGAGCCCAGCCTTCATAGTAGATGCCACGCACCAGCAACGGCAGCTGGGCGGCGAGCTGCGCCGCCTCGTTCACGTCGAGTCGGTCGCGCAGGGCGTGCAGAACCGCCCGCATGGCGGCGTAGGCCTGCTGCCTGGTGGCATCATCGCCCATGTGCCCCGCGATCTCGTTCAGCCATACGTGCGCCTTGTGCGCCGCCTTTTCGAAAGGATCGAAACCGCTCATCACTCCACCTCCCTTGCCAAGACACCGCTTCGCTCCGCACACAAGATGTGGGAAAGCGCGCAGGACGGAACAAGGGAGCAAAGGTCGGCCCGCGGGGTGATGAATCAGTAGCGCCGCCAGCCGTTGCGCGGCGGGTGCAGCTCGCGCTGCATGTTGTAGATGACCCAATCCTCGTGATCGGCCCGGAGTTTCTTGGAGGTGTAGATTTCGGCCTCGCGGCGGTCGGCCTCCGTGATGACCCTGTAGGCCGGGGAGTTCACCGGCGGCAGTTTTGTTCTGTCCGGAGCGTAGGCATAACCCTCGGGCACGAAACGCTCATCTGCCGACGCCGTCGCCGCGTCCGCAGCCGCGAGCGCCAGAACGGCCAGCACACCCGCCATCATCCGTTTCATGCCCATCTCCTTCACTTCCGCCGATTCACACACTTACATAAGCATTGTTCGAATCATTCTGTCAAAAAAACATTAACCGCAAGCGTGCCTGTGCGGGCGGCGTGTTGCAAAAGTCCCACAACAGCCATGAGCTCCGGAGAGGACTCTTGAAATGGCGCACTCGAATGGGCATAAACGCCGGCGGAGAGGTGGCCGAGTGGTCGAAGGCGCTCCCCTGCTAAGGGAGTAGGCGGGTCAAACCGCCTCGAGGGTTCGAATCCCTTCCTCTCCGCCATGTCAATGTGATAACTAATTTATTTTATGTCGCTTCTTTAAGATCGAATTCATATGGTCCCCCAATCTATCACCTAGGCTCAGGACCCATAAAGGGCGTGGATGCCAGCGATATTTCGCGAAAATGCCGCCCGAAGGGTCTGGCACAAATCTAATCCATTGCTAATTGCCGATTTTGCGCCAGACTGGCGCCGCGCAATTTATGGGTCCGGAGCCTAGGCTCAGGACCCATAAGATTACTTGGCAAGGCGATCTGAAAGTGATTCCCTGGCGGCGGTAGCAAGGCATTGATTCGTCAGGGAATGTCCATCCATGACCAAGGCTGATCGCGATCTTTTCTGGCTCACGGAAGAACAATTCGCCCGTATCAAACCCTATCTTCCCACCGATACCCGTGGCGTTCCACGAGTGGACGATCGCCGGGTCATCAGCGGCATCATCCATGTCATCCGCAATGGTTTGCGCTGGAAGGACGCCCCTGCCGCCTATGGCCCGCACAAGACCCTCTACAACCGTTTTCGGCGCTGGGCGGAGAAAGGCGTGTT
>JALUAB010000149.1 GCA_027051195.1 Hyphomicrobiales bacterium | reverse complement strand
AGCAGGAGGTGAAGGACGAACACAAGGAGCTGGAAGGCGATCCCATCGTCAAGGCGCGGCGCCTGTCGCTGGCGCGCGAACAGTTGCGACGCTCCATGCTCAACGCGGTGCCGCAGGCGCGCGTGGTTATCGCCAATCCGACGCATTTCGCCGTGGCGCTGCGCTATGATGAGGAGCGTGACCCGGCGCCGATGGTGGTGGCGAAAGGGCAGGATCTGCTGGCGCTGCGCATTCGCGAGATCGCGGAGCGGCACGGGGTGCCGGTGATCGAGAACAAGTCGCTGGCACGCGCCCTGCACGCGCAGGCGGAAGTGGGCCAGCTGATACCGGAAGAGTTCTATCCGGCGGTGGCGGAGATCATCCACTACCTCATGACGCAGGAAGAGAAGCGCCGGGCCTGGGGCCGGGTAACCGGCGCATGACCCGCCCCACCCTCGCGCAGCGCTTCCTCCACGCCGCGTTCAAGAAAGCAGGAAAGCAGGCGCATCCTGGCGTCCGCCGGTGGGGCGGCGCGGCGCGCGATCTGTTCCAGCAGCCGCCCGAAGCCCGGGCGCTCACGCCTTTCTGCCGATGGCATAGAACCGCTCCCTGAAGCAACGAATCAGTTTCTCATTCTCACGCGAGCGGCGGACCGCCTCCTCCGGGTCCACGAAGCACAGGCCCGCCTCGTTTCCTCGCCGCCACGCCACACGGGCGGTGAACAGAACCTGCAACTCGTCATCGAACAAGCGCACGTGTTCCGGCAGATCCATGCGCCCGGCCAGTCGCACCCGCGCGCCCTTTTCGGAACGATCGAATATCTGGCAGTCGGAGAGGAACCTGTTCTTCAACGTTGCAAGCTTTCCGGAACGCAACCGCGTTCTTCTGCGTGGACACTTGCGTTTATCGATGACTTTTCCGGGCATGATACTGGATGGCGGGAATATCCGACACATACTCTACTGCCGATTGCAAAATGGATTATCCTCTTTCCCATATCCCATGAAATGGTTTACAATTCATTTTTATAAGATTTTCTGAATATGACTTTTTTCCTTCATAAAACATGCCTTTCTTACAAAGAATCCTGGGACGCGCCGACCCACAACCCATAATCTACAAAAAGTTGAATGATGAATCTTGGGAAGACAACGCCGCTGAAAGGCCAGAATCGGCATAACATAATATATACCACTTGATTATGGTCAATCCATTTTGTAGAAATAATGACATTGTCCTCACGCATACTTGATTATTCCATATGCGAAATGTTTTCTTCCGCCGATTCGGCACTTTTTCTCTTGAATCCCGACTATCGTTGCGTTACAAGAAGGAAACTACTGGTTTGCTGATTTTTCACGGTGCGCTTTTCAAGACGGTTTGTTGCTGCATGCACGTTGCGGGGGCAGCCTGCTCTTCATGCGAGCGGGGATTTTCTGGCAGGGCAACCTCCGCACGGAGCATGTGGGCATGAAGGAAACGAAACTCATAGAGATCGCGGACAGCCTCAGCGATTTTCCCGATGACGATATCTGTCTGGCATGCGGGGGCATGATCGGCCATGCCCGCCGGTTGTTGCAGGCGGACATCCTGCTTTGCATCGTCCGCAAGGATTGCCATGAATGTCATGGCGAGCCGATGATCCTGCACTCCTGCCTGCCCGAGGCACGCATCGACACACTGGAAAACACGGACTGGCTGGGCAAGGTGCTGGCACTGGGCACGGACACCCTCCTGCCCGTGGATCTGGCGGTCGCCAGCGCGGAGGTGGCGCGCCCCCTGCTTTCCATGCTGCCGGAGAAAACGGGGCATGCCATGCTCATCCCGTTGCATGGCCCGGGCGGCGAATACGGCGTGATCATCCTGGTGGTGCAGAAGCCGCCCAGGCCCTGGCCGCTCTACATGCGCAGCATCGCGCCGGAGCTGCACCTTTTCGCCATGCGTCTGTTCGACTGCATCGTTCGCAACATGCGCGCCCGGCAGGGAAATCCGGCAGAGCTGACCGGCCGGGAACGCGAATGCCTCTACTGGTGCGCCCAGGGCAAGAGCTACTGGGAAACCGCCGTGATCCTTGGCATCGCCGAGCGCACGGTGAATCATCACATGAAGATGGTCCGCGACAAACTGGGCGTGCAAACCAACGCGCAGGCCGTTAGCCTCGCCTCCGCCCGCGGACTGTTCAAGAGTTATATGCCCCCCGTCCCCGGAAAGGGCGGAAGCGCCAATGACAAGAAGCAACAAACCAATAGATAAATAGATAAATTTCAATCAAATTCATTACATCGACATCAACTTCCCCCTGCTATTCATGGCGATGATCGTGGGCGCCGCTGCGCGCCCGGCCGGCATTTTTCGCCAGGCATGACGCCTGTTTCCCTTCCGGCATGTCCTTTTCTCGTTCGTGCCAGTGCAGGAGGGCGTCATGCCGCATTTTCTCCATCCCGCAAAAGCGCTCAATGCGCTCGTCGCGCTGGTTAGGAGGCCGGCGTTTCCCCGCAGGTGGCTCGAAGAAAAGACTCTTCAGCCAGGATCTACTTATGATTGCGCTTTCTCCATTTCTCTATTGTTGAAGGAATATTCTTGCGGCACCGGGGTATATCATCTATGCAAGCACAGCTTGCCGGGCAGAAAGGCAAGAATCCAAAGTGGAAAACGACCACCGGCGGTGGCGGAGCTGACAGCCCGGGTACCTGGTCATGGCTGATCGACACAAAGACAGGCAGCCGTTCGAGCTTGTCCAGCGGGCCATGGAATCCGTCGAGGCTTTCGCCAACCGCACGTGGGGGGAGGCCTGGCGGCTGCGGGCGCGCGCCCATTTTCCCGGTGATGGCCATCACGCCGGCGCGCTGCAGGAGCAAACGTTCGCGCCCTGGGCGTTATTTCGCTGGCGCGCACGCCTTTCTCCGGCGGCGGAGGCGAGGCGAACGGCCGTCGAGCGCCTGAATGCAGCAGAGCTCTTCCTGAAGCGCCTCGGGCACGAAGTCGCCTCCGAACTGGCGGATTTCCTCAAGGCCGCCCGCAACAGCCCGTTTCGATTCTTCGTGGTCGCGGGCGAGCAGGAGCGGTGCGTCACCTTGCTGGATTCCCTGTTTAGGGACGATGTTGCAGTGGAATGGATGCCCGAGTGGCCCACGGTGATGAAGCAATCCGTGCTTTTCGGACAGGTGGTGCAGACTGGCGGCGTCGCCGTGTTCACTCATGTGCCGGTGCCCGTGAACCTGTGCAATGCCACGGCGGAACAGTTGCTCGCCTTCTTCCGCCAACTGGCGATGGCCGTGGACGCCCGCCGCAAGGGCGGCGAAGAAGAGGACATCATCGCCGAAAACGCGCTGTTTCGCCTGGCCGCGGCGCATGTGGCGGAAGGGCCGGCCGAGCCATGTCGGGAGAGCACGGAAGCGGAAACCGCCGAGGGCGCCGCAATCCACGAACTGCTGCTGGAATGGGAGGAGGATGCGCCCGGGCCGGACATGGAAGGGCTCTCTCCACACGCGCCCTGGGTGCGCATGATACACGAAGGCGATGCGCTGAAGTTGCAGGCACCAGGTTTTCTGCCCATGTTCGCCTCCTTCCGGCACCTGTTGCACACCCTTCCAACCCCTCCCCGGCCGCGCAACGTTTTCTTGCGCCGGACCTCCGCCGGCCGATGACGCCATGCAGCGCGCGGGTATTGATATGACCGGCCCCGTCCAGTAAGCAGAGCCGGAACAGTCATTTCCCGGCATGCGGGGGCGCCGCCCCGGGCATGGCCGTTACGTTGCCGGAAACTTCATCATGAAAGCAGTGATACTGGCAGGCGGGTACGGCACGCGCATCAGCGAGGAAACCGTGGCGCGCCCCAAGCCCATGGTGGAAATCGGCGGCCGGCCCATCCTGTGGCACATCATGAAGATCTATTCCCACCACGGGGTCAATGACTTCGTCATCTGCCTCGGCTACAAGGGCTACATGATAAAGGAGTATTTCTCCAACTATTTCCTGCACATGTCCGATGTCACCTTCGACATGCGCCACAACCGCATGGAGGTGCACCAGGCCAATGCCGAGCCCTGGCGGGTGACGCTGGTGGATACCGGCGAGGGAACCCTCACCGGTGGGCGCCTGAAGCGCGTGTCCCGGTTCGTGGAGGGTGAGGAGGCGTTCTGCTTCACCTATGGCGACGGCCTGGCCGACATCGATATCGGCAGGCAGCTGGCGTTTCACCGCGAGCATGGCCGACTGGCCACCGTCACCGCCGTGAAGCCGCCGGGACGCTACGGCGCGTTGCGGCTGGAAGGCAGCGCCGTGCGCGGTTTTCAGGAAAAGCCGCCGGGAGATGGTGGCTGGATCAATGGCGGGTTCTTCGTCCTTTCGCCGAAGGTGCTGGACTACATCGAGGGTGACCGGACCAGCTGGGAGGAAAAACCGCTGGAGCGGCTGGCGGCGGAAGATCAGTTGCGCGCCTATGTACACGATGGTTTCTGGCACGCCATGGATACCCTGCGGGACAAGAATCACCTGGAGGAGCTGTGGCAGTCCGGCCGGGCGCCCTGGAAGGCATGGTAGATTTCTGGCGAGGCAAGCGGGTTCTGGTAACCGGGCACACGGGCTTCAAGGGCGCGTGGCTTAGCCTGTGGCTGCTGGAGCGCGGGGCACGGGTGACCGGCATCGCCCTGCCACCACAGGAGGAGCCGTCCCTGTTCACACAACTAGGCCTTGCCGAACGGCTGGAGCACCACGAGCTGGATATTCGCAACGGCGCGGCGCTGCGCCGGCTGGTGGCCGAAACCGCGCCGGATATCGTCTTTCATCTGGCGGCGCAGGCGCTGGTGCTGCGCTCCTACCGCGAGCCGGAGGAAACCTGGGCGACCAACGTCATGGGCACGCTGAACGTGCTGGAAGCCCTGCGGGCGCTGGAAGGGCCGGTGGCGGCGGTGATGGTCACCACCGACAAGGTGTATGAAAACGAGGAATGGGAGTTCGCCTACCGCGAAAGTGATCCATTGGGCGGGCACGACCCCTACAGCGCCTCCAAGGCGGCGGTGGAAATCCTCGTTTCCAGCTGGCGGCGCTCCTTCTTCTCGCCGGAGGGACGGCGCATCCGGGTGGCCACGGCCAGGGCGGGCAACGTCATCGGCGGCGGTGACTGGGCGGAAAATCGCATCCTGCCGGACATCGCCCGCGCCCTTTCCGCCGGCGAGCCGGTGCGCGTGCGCAATCCGCACGCGGTGCGCCCGTGGCAGCACGTGCTGGAGCCGCTCTCCGGCTACATGCTGTTGGCCGAGCGACTGTATCTGTCGGATGATCCGGCCTGCCAGGACGCATTCAACTTCGGCCCCGCGGGGGGTGATGAGCGCACCGTGCGCGAGGTGGTGGAAGAGGCGCTGAAACACTGGCCCGGACGCTGGGAGGATGCCTCCGCGCCGGGAGCGCCGCATGAGGCCGGACGGCTGGCGCTGACCGCAGACCGCGCGCGGCTACGGCTGGGCTGGCGGCCGCGGTGGAACTTCGCAACGACCATCGCCGAAACCATCGGCTGGTATCGGACGGCACTGGAAGGGGATGCGCCCGACATTCCCGCGCTCACGAGAGGGTGTCTCCGGCGCTTCGAGGCGGCCCGCGCGATGGAGGGCGGGACATGAATCTGGCAATACGCGCATTGCCCATCCCTGGCGCATTCGAGGTGAAAAGCCGGCTCTTTCGCGATCATCGCGGAGAATTCGCCCGCCTGTTCTGCGCGCGGGAGCTGGCGGACATCCAGAATGGCCGGCCCATCGAGCAGATAAATTATTCGCTGACCCGCGCGGTGGGCGCCATCCGCGGCATGCATTTCCAGCATCCGCCGGCGGCGGAGGCGAAATGGGTGCGCTGCCTGTCCGGGCGGGTATTCGACGTGATGGTGGACCTGCGGCGCGGATCCCCCACTTTCCTTTCCTGGCACGCGGTGGAGCTTTCGGCGGAAGCCGCCAACGCGGTGTTCATCCCGGAAGGCTGTGCGCACGGCTTTCAGGTGCTGGAGCCGGAGAGCATGCTGCTGTATCTGCATTCCGCGCCTTACGCGCCGGAACACGAAGGTGGTGTGCGCTGGGATGATCCGCTCATCGGCATCGAATGGCCGCTACCGGTGGCGGACATCTCGGAACGCGACCGCAACCACCCGCTGCTGGCGGTGGATTTCGAGGGGATCGAGGCATGACGGAACGGACAAGAGAGACGACGGCTCCGCCACCCCCGACGTGCCGGCACTGCGGAGCGCCTCTGCGCGACGTGTTCGTGGATCTCGGCCATCAGCCGCCGTCGAATGCCTATCTGACCGCCGCCGATCTCGAACGGCCGGAAATCACCTATCCACTGAAGGCCTACGTGTGCCGCGAGTGCCTGCTGGTGCAGCTGCCGGCGCACGCCGGAGCGGAGGAACTGTTCACGCCGGATTACGCCTATTTCTCCTCCGTTTCCCGCACGTGGGTGGAACATGCGCGGCGCTACGTCGCGGAGGTGACGGAGCGTTACCGGCTGGGGCCGGACAGTTTCGTCGTGGAGCTGGCCTCCAACGACGGCTACCTGCTGCAATTCGTGAAGGAGCGCGGCATCCCCTGCCTGGGCATCGAACCGACGCACGCCACGGCGGAGGCGGCACGCTCGCGGGGCATCGAGACGCTGGAGGAGTTCTTCGGGCTGACGCTGGGCCAAAGGCTGGCGGAAGAGCGCGGGCAGGCCGACCTGATCGTGGCCAACAACGTGCTGGCGCATGTGCCGGATCTGAACGACTTTGTGGCCGGCATCGCCTCCCTGCTGGCGCCGGAAGGCGTGGCGACGCTGGAGTTTCCGCACCTGTTGCGGCTCATCCTGGGGCGGCAGTTCGACACCATCTACCACGAGCACTATTCCTATTTCTCTCTGCATGCGGCGCGGCGGGTGTTCCGGCACGCAGGACTGGAGATTTTCGATGTCGAGGAGCTGCCGACCCATGGCGGCTCCTTGCGCATTCACGCGGCGCTCGCGGCGGCGGCGGAGGCGCGCATGAGCGAGCGGGTGGCGGCGCTGCTGGAAGAAGAGCGCCGCGCCGGCATCCTGGAGATGGACTTCTACGCCGGGTTCCAGGCGCAGGCGGAGAAGATCAAGAACGATCTGCTCACCTTCCTGCTGGAGCAGAAAGGTAAAGGAGCGACAGTGGCGGCCTACGGCGCCGCGGCCAAGGGCAACACGCTGCTCAACTTCGCCGGCGTGAAAACGGACCTTCTGCCCTTCGTGTGCGACGCCGCGCCGTCCAAGCAGGGGCGCTTCCTGCCCGGGTCGCACATTCCCATCCTGCCGCCGGAAGAGCTGCTTGAAAGGCGGCCCGATCATGTGCTTATCCTGCCGTGGAACATCCGCGGGGAAATCATGGAGGCGCAGGCCCACGTGCGCGACTGGGGCGGGCGTTTCGTCGTCGCCGTCCCGGAGCTGAAGGTATTCCGAACATGATACTCGTGACCGGCGCCACCGGCTTCGTGGGACGGCAAGTCGTTCGCGCCCTGGCGGAGAAAGGGGCGAAACTGCGTGCCGTGGTGCGGCCGTGCAGGATTGGTTCGCTCTCCGCGGAGGGGGGAGCCATCACCGAGGTCGTCACCACGGACGATCTCTTTTCCGAGAACGACGAACGGCTTCGCGAAATTTGCGAGGGAATCGACACGATCGTTCACCTGGCATGGTATGCGGAGCCCGGGAAATACCTGCAATCCGGCCGCAACATGGACTGCCTGGCAGGCACGCTCGCCCTGGCGCGCGCCGCCGTGGCCACGGGCGTGAGGCGGTTCGTGGGAACGGGCACGTGCTTCGAATACGACGTCGATGCCTGCGTGCTTTCCGTGGACACCCCGCTGAAGCCCGCCACGCCATATGCCGCCGCCAAGGCGGCCGCCTACCTGGCGCTTTCCCGGTGGCTGCCCGTTCAGGGTGTGGAGTTCGCGTGGTGCAGGCTGTTCTACCTCTACGGCGAAGGCGAGGACGAGAGGCGCCTGGTGGCCTATATACGCTCCAGGTTGTCCCGGGGAGAGGTGGCCGAACTGACGAGCGGCAACCAGATACGCGACTTCCTGGACGTTCGCGAGGCCGGGCGTCGCATCGCCGGGGTGGCGCTGGGAGAGAGGCAGGGAGCGGTGAACATCTGTTCGGGCGTGCCGGTAACGGTGCGGCAACTGGCCGAACGGATCGCCGACGAGTATGGGCGCAGGGACCTGCTGGCGTTTGGCGCGCGCCCGGAAAACGTCATGGACCCACCCTGCGTGGTAGGAAAAAGAAATGATAGCGAAGGATAAGGTGGACAGCGGCAAGCCCCCCCTTTACGAGCAGAAGGGCTTTCCGGTGTTGCAGAATCGCACCTATGACACCCCCGAAGAGGCGCGGAATTGCCAGACGGGGGATATCCTGCTGGTGGAAGACGCCGAGACGGGGATCGTGCACAACAAGGCCTTCGATCCTGCCCTGATCGAGTATGATTCCTCCTATCAGAACGAACAGGCCCACAGCAGGGTGTTCGAGCGGCACCTCGCGGATGTGGGGGAGATCGTCGAGAGGTTCCTCGGGAAAAGCCGCATCGTGGAAGTGGGGTGCGGGAAGGGCTTCTTCCTGGGAATGCTGGAGCAGAAGGGCTTTGACATCATCGGCTTCGACCCGGCCTACGAGGGAGACAACCCGCGCATCCGGAAATGTTATTTCCAGGAAGGCAGCCGGATATGCGCGAATGGTATCATCCTGCGCCACGTGCTGGAGCACATTCCGGATCCATACGCCTTTCTCGAATCGATGAAGCGTGCCAATGGCGGCGGCGGCACCATATACATCGAGGTTCCCTGCCTGGAATGGATCCTCGAACACCGGGCCTGGTTCGACATCTACTACGAGCACGTGAACTATTTCAGGATCTCCGACTTTCACAGAATGTTCGGGAAGGTGGCTTACGCCGCGCACACTTTCGGCGGCCAGTATATCTCGCTGGTGGCCGACCTCGGCAGCCTCAGAAGGCCGCATCGCGACCCTGGAGACGCGGTTGCGTTCCCGGAGGATTTCCTGCATACCGCCGCGGTGAACGATGGAAAGGACGGCGCCAGGGCGGCCATCTGGGGAGCCAGCTCCAAGGGAGTGATTTTCGCCCTTCTGAAGTCCCGCCTCGGCCAACCCATCGAAACGGTCATTGACATCAATCCGGCGAAACAGGGACGGTACCTGCCCGTTACCGGACTACTCGTCCAATCTCCGGAAGAAGCGCTGGCCGACTTTCCGGCCGGAGGGACGATTCATGTGATGAATTCCAACTACCTGGAAGAAATCCGGGCGATGACGGGAGACAGGTACAACTACGTGCTGGTGGATCATGTCTGACACCTCTGACTTCAAGGAAGAAGTTCGCCGCCGGATCGCGGCCAACGCCGAGAATCGGGACTTGCGCGACGCGACCCGGGAATTCATGCGGGCTTCGCTGATGGCGAAATATTCCTACAATTTCGAGTGGCTTGGCCGGCCCATCATCCAGTATCCGCAAGACATGGCAGCCGTGCAGGAGCTGATCTGGGCGGTAAAGCCCGACATCATCATAGAGACGGGTATCGCGCACGGTGGTTCGCTGGTGCTCAGCGCCTCCATTCTCGCCATGCTCGATTACGCCGATGCCTTGGCCACGGGCGAGATGCTCGACCCGGCCAACCCGAAACGCAGGGTGGTGGGCGTGGATATCGAGATCCGCCCGCACAACCGTGAAGCGCTGGAGCGGCATCCCATGCGCCCGCGCCTGGAGCTGATCGAGGGCTCCTCCATCGACCCGGCCATTATCGAACGGGTGAAGGCACATGCACAGGGCAGGGAACGGGTGATGGTGTTCTTGGATTCCAACCACACGCATGATCACGTGCTGGCGGAACTGGAGGCCTACGCTCCGCTGGTGACCCCGGACAGCTACTGTGTCGTGTTCGATACCATCGTGGAAGACGTGCCGGACGAATTCTTTCCGGACCGCCCGTGGGGAACGGGTGACAATCCGAAAACTGCCGTGTGGGAATTCCTGAAGATCCATCCGGAATTCGAGCCGGACAAGACCATCGAGAACAAGTTGCTCATCACCGTCGCTCCTGACGGATTTCTGAAACGCATCCGCTGATCTTGACCATTCCCGCGTGTCGGTGAATTTGCAGATGAGATTCCTCAAGAAAATCAGAAACCAGTCGCGCCTGGTGTGGGGGCGGGCGTGGCCGCTTCGTGCACTATTCCCAACTGGCGGCAGCGAGGCCGAAAGAGAGCTTTTCGACCCGGAAACCCAGAGAAGAATGTTTTTCGTTCTGGGCAGCGGGCGTTCCGGCACCCAGCTTCTATCCTCGCTGTTCGAAAGGGCCGGTGTGGCCGCCTATCATGAGCCCAATTTTCATGAAGACGTGGTCACCATGGATGCGTTCCGTCGGAACACGGAAAAATGCAAGGACTACTGGAAGCGTTTTCGTGCTCGTGAAGTCGCCCGGCGCTGGCAGGAATCCGGTGCGGAATACTACTGCGAGGTCAATGGCACGATCCGCTATCATGCGCCTGCCATTCGCGCGCTGTTTCCTCATTCGCCGCTTTTCCTGTTCGCGCGCGACGGACGCGGCGTGGTGCGGTCGATCATGGGGTGGAAACATTTCTATGGCCCGAGCTCAAGAGGCGCATATGCCCTTTCCCCTCTTCCCGGCGACCCTTTCCACGACCGGTGGAAACACATGAGCCGGTTCGAGAAGGTCTGCTGGCTCTGGCGAGAGAGCAATGAGTTCGTCATGGCCCATGTTCCGGCGGAACGCTGGCTGCGCCTCGAGAGCATCGTGCGTGATTATGACCAGTTTCGCGAAAGATGTCTGGACGCGATAGGGCTGGACGTTCCCGAAACGGTATGGGAGGAAGTGGTTTCCCGCAAGTCTCGCAACGCCTCGAAAACTTATGCTTTTCCGGCCTGGGAAGAATGGCCCCGGGAACAAAAGCGAGCGTTCGTGGAAATATGCGGTGAGACGATGGAAAAGCTGGGCTACAGGATCTGACGGGTCATGTCCTCCCCCCGCATAACGGTCATCATTCCCACCCGTGAACGGGCCGATGTGCTGGAGCACGCTCTCAGGACGGTGCTCGCGCAGGATCATGACAATCTCGCCATCATCGTCAGCGACAATTGCAGCGCGGACAACACGCGGGAGGTGGTGCACGCCCTGGCGGACGAGCGGGTGCGATACATCAATCCGGGCAAGCGCCTGAGCATGTCGCATCACTGGGAGTTCGCGCTGTCGCACGTCGAGGATGGATGGGTGACCATAATCGGCGATGATGACGGCCTGCTGCCAGATTCCATCGGAAAGGTCGCGGAGATCATCGCGCATACGCGGGCCAGGGCCATAAGGTCGCAAACATGCACCTATTTCTGGCCTTCCTTTCACAACGAAAGATACGGACGACTGCGGCTGAAGAGCGCCTCTTCGCGCGAGGAAATGCGCGATTCGCGCGCATGGCTGCAAAAGGCTTTGCATGGCGCCGCGGACTATCGCGAGCTGCCCACACTCTATACAGGCGGATATGTTCACATCAGCGTGGTCGAAGAGATACGAAGGCGCAATGGCGGGATTTTCTACCGCTCATGCATCCCCGATGTCTATTCGGGCATCGCCATCGCTAGCGTGCTGAAAGATTATCTCCACCTGGCCTATCCTCTGGGAATCGCCGGCGCTTCCGGACACAGCAATGGCAAGGCCTTCATCGATGCGAAACGGAAAGGGCAGGATCAGCCTGTTTCAGAGAAAGCCAGATTCCTGTCGGAAGAGAATATCCCCTTTCATGAGGCCATTCCGCCGGAAACGGACGGCTCTCCCCCCATCAACCTGCAGGCATTGGTGTTCGAATCCCATTTCCAGTCCGCCCCATTGCATGATACGGGCGTGGACACGCCGACGCCGGAAGACATGCTGGAAGCACTTGTCTATCGCGGCCTCCTGATGCCTGGGGAATTTCGGCTGACCAGAGACTGGATCGAACGCTTCGCCCGCATATACGGCCTGGACATGCGCGCGGCGACACGTCGCGCCCTTATGCGAAGGCTGCGCACGCTTTTTTCCCCCGCATCGCTGCATGACTGGCTGCGCCGAACCACCGGTGCTTATGGATACAGGGGGAATGCGCAGCAACCGCTGGCAACCGTTCACGAGGCAAGCCTGTTCGCACAGGAGATGCTCCGCAGAAACCTGGATCGGAAGAATTATCCGCGCCTGCTGAAAGCCGCACCGAAAGATCTGTCCAGAACGGCGAGGGCCTTCGCCGCGGTCCTGGCCACCGCGAAATGAATGGCACGATACCGTAAACGATGGTAGGCCCGCGGGGACTCGAACCCCGGACCCGCTGATTAAGAGTCAGCTGCTCTACCAACTGAGCTACGGGCCTGCATGGTAGACCGGGACGAAAACACCCGGGACAGGCAGTCTCTAACAGAG
>JALUAB010000148.1 GCA_027051195.1 Hyphomicrobiales bacterium | reverse complement strand
TGGCGGCTGACGGACGAACGCCATCGATTGCGGCCGGACAGGCTGGCGGAAGCGGCGGGCTAGGTCCGCTCATGGAGGAAGTGGGCCGCCGCCGGTGGTGGCGCAAGGGCATGCGCGCACCGCGGGAATGCGTCGGTGCGGACGGTGTCGGCAGGGCATGTATGGCATGCGGCGCAGGTGTGCCGGCCTGCGCTTGCACGAGCGGACGTGTTTGCGCTATATGCGCGCATCCCGGAAATCCGCGATCGCGGGGCACCGTGGCGGGGGCGGTCACCCCTGGAGGAAGCCTGCCGCGCCGCGAGCGGTGATGCCGGGCGTGAACAACGCAGATGGAGTTGATGCAATGGCCAATGTGATCGAGATGAAGGCCGAGCGGCGGCAACAGGGCGGCAAGGGGGCCGCGCGCCGCCTGCGCAAGGCCGGGCGCGTGCCGGGCGTCATCTATGGTGGCGGCGAGGCGCCGGAGATGATCCATGTGAACTTCGTGGATCTGCTGAAGCAGGTGAACACGGGCACCTTCGAATCCACGCTGGTGGATGTCGATGTGGAAGGAAAGAAGGTGCGCACCATTCCGCGCGACGTGCAGCTGGACCCGGTGCGGGATTTCCCGATTCACGTGGATTTCCTGCGCGTGGGCAAGGGCACGCGCATCGCGGTGGAAGTGCCGGTGGAATACATCAACGAGGAGCAGTCACCGGGCCTGAAGCGCGGCGGCGCCCTCAACGTGGTGCGCCACGAGGTGGAGCTCTACGTGGACGCCGAGAACATTCCCGAGAAGATCGTGGTGGATCTGACCGGGCTGGAAATCGGCGACGTGGTGCATATTTCCAACGTGCAGCTGCCGGAAGGCGCGGTGCCGGTGATTCAGGACCGCGACTTCACGCTGGCTACCATCACGGGCCGCGCCGCCGCCGAGGCCGGAGCGGAGGGTGAAGCCGAGGAGGCCGAAGGCGAAGAGGGCGAGGAAGAGTGAGCCCTTGCGGCCGCGTAAGAGCCTTCGGCCGGCCCGGCGGGTTTTCGGGGCATGCCCCGGCCTTCCGGGCCGGTTTCTTTCCAGCCGCGGCATTCATGCAGCGGGCGTGCGGGCTCCTGACCATCCGGAAAGGCGGATGATGCCATGAAACTCATCGTGGGCCTTGGCAACCCGGGAGAAAAGTATGCGCTCCACCGGCACAATGTGGGATTCATGGTGGTGGACGCCATTGCCGAGATGCATCATTTCTCGTCCTGGCGCAGCAAGTTCTCCGGCGAGGTGACGGAAGGCCGGCTTGGTGGCGAGAAGGTGTTGCTGCTCAAGCCCATGACCTACATGAACGAGTCCGGGCGCAGCGTGGCGGAGGCAGCGCGCTTCTTTCGGCTGGAGCCGGAAGACGTGATCGTGGTGCACGACGAGCTGGACCTGGCGCCGGGGCGCATTCGAGTGAAGAGCGGTGGCGGGCATGCCGGACACAATGGTCTGCGCTCCATCATCGCGCACATCGGGCCGGACTTTCAGCGGCTGCGCATCGGCATCGGCCATCCGGGCAGCAAGGCGGCGGTGACGGGCCATGTTCTGTCCGATTTCTCGAAGGCGGACAGGCAGTGGCTGGAGCCGTTGCTGGAGGCCATAGCGCGGCACGTCGGGCTGCTGGTGCAGGGGCGGCCTTCCGACTTCGCCAGCAAGGTGCATATGGACGCGCCGCCGCCCGAGCAGATGAAGGGGCGCGGAAAAGGGAGCGAATAGGCATGGGTTTCAGGTGCGGCATCGTGGGCTTGCCGAACGTGGGCAAATCGACGCTTTTCAACGCGCTTACGAAAACCGCCGCGGCGCAGGCGGCGAATTATCCCTTCTGCACCATCGAACCCAACGTGGGCGAGGTGGCGGTGCCGGATGCGCGGCTGGAAGAACTGGCGGAAATCGCGCAGTCGGCGCAGGTGGTGCCCACGCGCATCACCTTCGTGGACATCGCCGGGCTGGTGCGTGGTGCGTCGAAGGGAGAGGGGCTGGGCAACCAGTTTCTCGCCAACATCCGCGAGGTGGACGCCATCGTGCACGTGCTGCGCTGTTTCGAGGACGAGGACATCACGCACGTGGAGGGAGGCGTGGATCCGTTGCGCGATGCCGAGATCATCGAAACGGAACTGATGCTGGCGGATCTGGAGAGTCTGGAAAAGCGCGTGCCGATGCTGGAGAAGAAGGCCGCCACCGGCGACAAGGAGGCGAAGGCGGAGCTTTCCGTCATCAATCCGGCGCTGGCGCAGCTGCGCGAGGGCAGGCCGGCGCGACTGGCGGACATCGGCGATGAGCTGCGGCCGCGTTTTCGCCGTCTGCAACTGCTGACGGCCAAGCCGGTGCTCTACGTGTGCAACGTGGATGAGGATTCCCTGCCCGAGGGCAACGAGTGGGTGGAAAAGGTGCGCGCGAAGGCAGCGGAAGAGGGCGCGGGAGTGGTGGTCATCGCCGCGGCGCTGGAGGAGCAGCTGGCACAGCTGGACGATGGGGAGCAGCGTGAATACCTGGAAAGCATCGGTTTGGAAGAGCCGGGGCTGGCCCGGCTCATTCGTGCCGGTTACGCGCTGCTGGATCTCATCACCTTCTTCACCGCCGGGCCGAAGGAAGCCCGCGCCTGGACGGTGAAGCGCGGAGCGACGGCGCCGGAGGCGGCGGGTGTCATCCACACGGACTTTCAGCGTGGCTTCATCCGGGCGGAGGTCATCTCCTACGACGATTACGTGGC
>JALUAB010000147.1 GCA_027051195.1 Hyphomicrobiales bacterium | reverse complement strand
TGGCCGTGTGGGCGCTTTCCCGTCTGCTGCCGCAAGTAGAATTCGCGTTGTTGAAACAACGGCACCTGCAGCATGAAACCGATGTGCTGGTGCGTGCGGAATGGCTAGGCTCAGGACCCATAAATTGTGCGGCGCCAGTCTGGCGCAAAATCGGCAATTAGCAATGGATTATCGAGATTTTGCGCCAGACCCTTCGGGCGACATTTTCGCTTCATCTCGCTGGCTTTTCACCCTTGGAAATAGCTTCGGCTATTCCCTGCGGGCGAAAAGCCAGCGATATTTCGCGAAAATGCCGCTGGCATCCCCGCCCTTTATGGGTCCTGAGCCTAGGGGTCGATGAATATGAATGCCCTCCCCCACCGGGAAAGAAATGATGCACAACTGCATCATTTCTTTCCCGGTGGGGGAGGCAAGACCAGCGTTTCCGCCCCGCCCCATGCTGTCAAGGGCGCGAAGCGCCGCCGAAGGCGGGCAGGCCCCTTGACAGCATGGGGCGGGGCGGACACCACAACAGAAACGAAACACCCGGAGACCCATGCCATGATCCTGTTTCCCGCCATCGACCTGAAGGATGGGCAGTGCGTGCGCCTGGAGCTGGGCGACATGAACCGCACCACCGTGTTCAACGACGACCCGGCGGCGCAGGCGCGCGCGTTCGAGGAAGCGGGGTTCGAGTGGCTTCACCTCGTCGATCTCAACGGCGCCTTCGCCGGCAAGCCGGTGAACTCCGACGCGGTCGAGGCGATCCTTGAAGCCGTGTCCATTCCGGCACAGCTGGGCGGCGGCATTCGCGACATGGCCACCATCGAGCACTGGCTGGAAAAGGGCATCCGCCGGGTGATCCTCGGCACCGTGGCGGTGCGCAATCCCGATCTGGTGCGCGAGGCCTGCCGCGCCTTTCCCGGCCGGGTGGCCGTGGGCATCGACGCGAAGGGCGGCAAGGTGGCGGTGGAAGGCTGGGCCGAGACCTCCGAACTCACCGCTATCGAGCTGGCCAAACGCTTCGAGGACGCCGGCGTGGCCGCCATCATCTACACGGACATCGACCGCGACGGCGTGCTGAAGGGCCTCAACATTCCGGCCACGCTGGAGCTGGCCCGGGTCGTCTCCATTCCTGTCATCGCTTCGGGCGGACTTGCCTCTATCGACGACATCAAGCGGCTGCTGGAGCCGGATTGCGCCATCCTGGAGGGCGCCATTTCCGGCCGCGCACTCTATGACGGGCGGCTGGACTGGAAAGAGGCGCTGGCGCTCATTCACGCCGCGCGCAAGTAAAAAGGCGGCGGCCCGAAGGCCACCGCCCGACGTTCGTTCATGGATGAAGCGGACGGGATCATTCCTCGTCCTTCTTCTCCTCGCCTTCTTCCTTCTCGGCCAGCGCGGCCTTCAGGATGTCGCCCAGCGAGGCGCCGGCGGCGGTGGAGCCGAACTCCTTCAGCGCCTTCTTCTCCTCGGCGATCTCCAGCGCCTTGATGGAGAGCGTCACCTTGCCGGAGGAGCGATCCACGTTGGTGACCATGGCGTCCACCTTCTCGCCCTCGGCAAAACGCTCCGGGCGCTGCTCGGCGCGATCCTTGGCCAGATCGGAACGCCTGATGTAGGTGGTGACGTCGGTACCGGCGATCTTCACCTCGATGCCGTTCTCGTCCACCCCGACGATCTCCGCGGTCACCGTCGCGCCCTTCTTCAGGCCCGCCTTGGCCAGCGGATCCTCGGAGAGCTGCTTGATGCCCAGCGAGATGCGCTCCTTCTCCGGCGAGACGTCCAGGACAACGGCCTTGATCCGCTGACCCTTCTGGTAGTCCCTGATGGCCTCCTCGCCGGGGCGCGTCCAGTCGATGTCGGAGAGATGCACCATGCCGTCGATATCGTCCTCCAGGCCAACGAAGATGCCGAACTCGGTGACGTTCTTGATCTCGCCCTCGACCTCGGTGCCCTTCGGATACTTCTGCCCGATGGTGTCCCAGGGGTTCTCCTGCGTCTGCTTGAGACCCAGGGAGATGCGGCGGCGCTCCGGATTCACGTCCAGCACCTGCACCTCCACCTCGTCGCCGACGTTGACGATCTTGCTGGGATGCACGTTCTTCTTCGTCCAGCTCATCTCGGAGACGTGCACCAGACCCTCGACGCCGTCCTCCAGCTCGATGAAGGCGCCATAATCTGTGATGTTGGTGACCTTGCCCATCACCCGGCTGTTGACCGGATACTTCTCAGCCACGGACTTCCAAGGATCCTCGGAGAGCTGCTTGATGCCCAGCGAAATGCGCTGCGTCTCCGGATTGATGCGGATGACCTTCACCTGCACCGTGTCGCCGACGCTCATCAGGTCGGAGGGGTGGTTCACCCGTTTCCAGCTCATGTCGGTGACATGCAGCAGGCCGTCGATGCCGCCAAGGTCGATGAAGGCGCCATAGTCGGTGATATTCTTGACCACGCCTTCCACCACATCGCCTTCCTTCATGTTTGCCAGCAGCTCCTGGCGCGCCTCGGCGCGGCTCTCCTCCAGAATGGCGCGCCGGGAAACGACGATGTTGCCGCGGCGGCGATCCATCTTCAGGATCTTGAACGGCTGATCCACATTCAACAGCGGCGTGATGTCATGGATGGGCCGGATGTCCGCCTGAGAGCCGGGCAGGAAGGCCACCACACCGCCCAGATCCACGGTGAAGCCGCCCTTGACGCGGCCGAAGATCTGCCCGGTGACGGGTTCGCCCTTGTCGAAGGCCTCCTCCAGCTTCTCCCACACCTTCTCCTGACGCGCCTTGTGGCGGGAAAGCACAGCCTCGCCCAGCGCGTTCTCTATGCGCTCGAGATAGACCTCCACCTCGTCGCCAACGTTCACCTCCTCGCCGGCGCTCTCGAACTCGCGCAGCGGCACGCGGCCTTCCGTCTTCAGTCCGATGTCCACGATGACATAATCGTTCTCGATGCCGACGACGCGGCCGCGCACGACCTGCCCTTCCTTCGGCATGTGGGACAGCTCGGATTCCAGCAGGGCTGCGAATTCCTCGCGGGTGGGGGTTGCGGATTCGGTCATGTCGTTGTTCGTCCCTTGCCTGTTACAAACGAATGGGGGTTGGCCCACGGAAATGCCCGCAGGTCGTCCCGCCGGCGTCATGAACGGTCAATCGCACACCGGCGGGCGGTTGCCCTTCTCGTTTGCTGCGCCCGTCCTCGACCGGCGAACGGCTCCGGGCCACCGCCGCCGGCCCTGCACGGGCCGGTTGCTCCAAAAGACAAAACCGGGCGCGGGCGCGACCGCTAGCCGCGCCCCCCGGTTCCGCCGGCCAGATGCGCGTCGATTATCCGACGCGCCGCCCGGAATGCGGCACATATATCCATTTCAGAGGTGTCCAGCAAGTGGGCATCAGGCGCCGGTTTCATCGGCGCCTCGGTGCGGGCCGCATCGCGCGCGTCGCGTTCCTTCACCATTGCCAGCACGTCCTCGAAAGAAACATCCCTGCCCTGCTCCTTCAGCTCCCTGTATCGCCGTTCGGCGCGCACCTGCGCACTGGCGGTCACGAACAGCTTCACGTCCGCGTCGGGCAACACCACGGTGCCGATGTCACGCCCGTCCAGCACCGCTCCGCCCGGCGCATTGCGGGCGAAATCACGCTGAAATTCCAGCAGCGCCGCGCGCACACCGGCATGACGCGCCACGCGGGAGGCGGCGTCGCCCGCCTTCAGGGTGCGCAGCTCCGGATCTTCCAGCAATTCGAGGTCAAGGCCGCGGGCGACACGCGCGGCGGCCTCGGGGTCGTCCGGATCCAGGCCGGAGCGCAGCATGGCCAGCCCGACGGCGCGGTAAAGGGCGCCGGTGTCGAGAAAGGCGAGGCCGTAATTCTCCGCGATGCGCCGGGCCAGCGTTCCCTTGCCGGCGGCGGCGGGGCCGTCGATGGCGATGACGAGGCGGCGGTCTTGCGTCATGGGCTGTCCCCGACTGCACATGTTGCGCTTGTTGCGCTTGCCCTGCCTTGCGGCTGGTGGGCGGTTTTGTCAAGCGCGCGGCCGCTCCTTGCGCGGCAAGATGCATGTTGTGCGGCCCAGGCTGGGCGGATACATCTTGCGGTAACGAGCAAGAGGAGTGCGCATGGGCGAGACGGCGGCAGACGGAATCCGCTTCTTCTGCAGGCGGCGAGTGGAGGGCGGCGCCACCGATGCCGCCATGCTTGGCCACAAGGGAGCGAACCTGGCGGAGATGGCGCGCCTGGGGCTGCCGGTGCCGCCCGGCTTCACGCTGGATGTGACGCTCACCCGGCGCATCGCCCGGGAAGACGGAATGACGCCGGAGACGATGGCGCAGATCGGGGAGGCGGTCGTTCTGCTGGAGGAAGAAACCGGCGCCCGCTTCGGCGGGCCGGGGCGGCCGCTGCTGCTGGCGGTGCGCGCCTCCACGCGCCGCGCGCTGCCCGGCCTGCTGCCGGCGATGCTGAACGTGGGCATCTCCCGTCCGGTTATCGAATCAGCGCTGGCGGCGGGCGAGGACGCGGCCTTCCTGTGGGACTGTTACCGGCGCTTCCTGCATGGATACGGCCACCTGGTGCTGGGCATGACACATGAGGCCTTCGAATACGAACTGGAGGATTTTCGCGAGGCGCTGGGGCTGGCGCCGGATATGCCGCTGGAGGCGGCGCAGCTGGAGGAGCTGGCCGGGCGCTACGAGGAGCTGATCGCGGAAGCCGGTGGCGGGCCGGTGCCCGAAGAGCCGCGGGAACAGTTGCACGTGGCGCTGCTGGCGGCGGCTCGGGCGTGGAATTCGCCGCGTGTGCGCGAGGCGCAGCGGCTGTATGGGGTGCCGACGGAATGGGGCGCGGCGTTGAGCGTGCAGGCGATGGTGTTCGGCAACCGCGATGCCGATTCAGCCGCCGGCGTGGCGGTGAGTCGCGATCCGGTGAGCGGGGAGAAGGCGCTGGCCGGCGAATACCTGCCGCGTGCGCAGGGCGAGGACATCGTGGCGGGTCTGCGAACGCCCTGGCCCATCACGGAGGAGGAACGCCGGCGCAGCGGTCTGGACGTGCCGTCCATGGAACTTTCCATGCCGGATGCCTTCGCGGCGCTGCTGAAGACGGTGGCGATGCTGGAGCGGCATTACCGCAAGCCACAGAATATCGAATTCGTGGTGGAGGACGGCAGACTGTGGCTGCTGCAGGCGCTGCCGGCGCGGCTGGGACCGGCGGCGGCACTGCGGGCGGCGGTGGACATGGTGCGCGAGGGGCTGGTTTCGCGCGAGGATGCCATTCTGCAGGTCGATCCCTACCAGCTGGAGAAACTGTTGCACCCGGTGCTGGAACGGGCCGGAGCACGGGCGCTGGCACGCGGCATCGGCGCCTCGCCGGGAGCGGCTTCCGGCGAGGTGGTGATCGATGCGGAAGAGGCGCGGCGGCTGGCGGCGGCGGGGCGCTCGGTCATTCTCGTGCGGCCGGAAACGACGCCGGAGGACATCCCGGCATTGCAGTCGGTGCGCGGCATCCTGACGGCGCGCGGAGGCATGACGTCGCACGCGGCGGTCATCGCACGCGGCCTGGGCATTCCGTGCGTGGCCGGCGTGGGGGTGCTGGAGATCGACTCCGCGGCGGGCGAGGTGCGCATCGGCGGGCGGGTGGTGCGGCTGAACGAATGGATCACCATCGACGGCGCTTCCGGCGAGGTGTTCCGCGGGCGCATGCCGACGCGCCAGCCGGCGCTGTCGCAGCATTTTCACACCCTGCTGGAGTGGGCTGACGCCGTGCGCTCCCTGGAGGTGCGGGCCAATGCAGACACGCCGCGCGAGGCGGAAGTGGCGCTGGAGTTCGGGGCTGAAGGCATCGGACTTTGCCGCACCGAGCACATGTTCTTCGGCACCGAGCGGCTGGCGCTGCTGCAGGAGCTGATCCTTTCCACCGATCCGGCGCACCGCCGCGACGTGTTGCAACGGCTGGAGGCAGCGCAGGGCGAGGACTTTCGCGCCATTTTCGCGGTAATGGCCGGCCGGCCGGTGACTATACGCCTGCTCGACCCACCGGTGCACGAGTTTCTGCCGCGTTCGGACGTGGAAATCGAGACGGTGGCGAAGCGCCTGATGGTTCCGCCGGAGCGGATCCGGGCGCGGGTGACGGCGCTCATGGAATACAACCCTATGCTGGGGCACCGCGGCGCACGGCTGATGATGACCCAGCCGGCGCTGCTTTCCATGCAGGCGCGGGCCATGTTCGACGCCATGCGGGCGCTGTCGGCGGAAGGCCGGGCGCCGTCGCGGCTGGAGATCATGGTGCCGTTCATCATGTCGGCGGTGGAAATGGCGCGCATGCGGGCCATGTTCGACAAAGCGGCGGAAGCCTTCGCACGCGATACCGGCGAAACGCCGGCCTACACGCTGGGCTGCATGATCGAGCTGCCGTCGGCCTGCATGAACGCCGATGCCATCGCCACGCACGCGGCCTTCTTCTCCTTCGGCACCAACGATCTCACGCAGACGGTGCTGGGCCTTTCGCGCGACGATGCCGGGCGCTTCCTGCACATCTACCTGGAAGAAGGGCTGCTGCCTCATGACCCGTTCGTGTCGCTGGAAGAGGCGGCGGTATTGCCCTTCATCGACATGGCGGTGCGCAAGGGGCGTGAGGCGCGCGAAGGGTTGCTGACGAGCGCCTGCGGCGAACACGCGGGCGATCCGCGTTCCATCCGCCTGCTGGCCACCTGCGGGCTGGATGCCATTTCCTGTTCGCCCTACCGCGTGCCCATCGCGCGGCTAGCGGCGGCGCAGGCGGCGCTGAGATCGCGAAACGATGAGGCGAACTGATACCGATGCGCATCAGGACCACCGCCCACGCGGGGCTGGCGTGACCTTTCAGCGTGCGGGCAGGGCCGGGCGGTTCGGCGCGTTGGGCGCGGCGGCAACGGCGGGCTGGCCCGACGGCGCCGCAGAAGGGGCGGCTGGTGCGGCGACGGGCGCTGCCTGCGCGGCGCGCTCTTCCAGCCGTTTGCGGGCCAAGCGCTCCATTTCCAGATCACGCCGGCAGGTGCGGGCCTGCTTGCGCCATTTTGACTGCCTGAACCACGTGGCCACGCCACCAGCCAGCAGCCCGAGCAGGATGCCCAGAAACAGCACCGCCCAGAGCGGCATGGTCAGCGCGATCACGGGATCTTCCGGCGTGAGCGGATCGAGCGAAAGCGTGACCATGTGCCGGTTGGCCAGGGCGAACAGCAGGAGGATGATCAGGCTGGGCAGGCCGAACAGCCAGGCGAGCAGGCGCTTCATCGTTTCACCCCCGGAATGGACAGACGATCATGGTGCTCCCGCGCCTTATGACACGGCGCCCTTGTAATCGCGGTTCAGCCGCTCGTGCAGCTCTTTGCCGGCCTTGAAGTGCGGCGCCTTCTTGGCCGGAACCTCCACCTTCTCGTTGGTGCTGGGATTGCGCGAGATGCGCGGCTTGCGCTGGCGCACGGAAAACACGCCGAAGCCGCGCAGCTCCACCCGGCGCCCCTCCGCCAGCCCTTCCACGATTTCGTCCAGGATGGCGTTCACCACCCGCTCGGCATCCCGATAGGTGAGCGAGGGATTGCGCTCCACCAGTCTTGCGATGAGTTGGGACTTGATCATTTTTCCGCCGCTTATTCAGAATCTTGCCGCTTCATCCCCGTCAACATGGCAGGGTGCCAGACGGAAAGCAGGCCGTCAACCCCGGCCAGCCGCCCGACGAACTGCGCCGAGGCCGATTCCAATGCGCAAAGACCCAGAGCGCGCGCCAGAACCCCGGGCAACCCCAGCTGCTCCAGCAGCGGGCGCTTCGGCTGGCGCTCCACGACCGGGGTGTCGAAGGCGATGCCGTGTTTCCCTTCCAGCCATTTGCGCGCCGCCCATTCATCGCCCAGTTCGTCGATGAGGCCCGCCTTCAGCGCCTGCCTGCCGCTGTAGATGCGGCCATCGGCCAGCCGGCGCACCCCGGCCTCGTCCAGGCGGCGGCGGCTGGCCACCACCTGCACGAACCAGTCATAGGATTCCCGTACCAGCCGGTCGATCATCCGGCGTGCCTCTTCCGGCGTCGGCTCATAGCCGTTGGGCAGGGCCTTGAGCGGTCCGGAGCGCACCGTCTGCACCCGCACGCCGATCTTGCCCAGCAGGTCATGCAGCTCCGGCCATTGCACGATGACGCCGATGGAGCCGGTGATGGAATTGCCGGAAGCGAACATGCGCTCGCCCGCCAGCGCCACCATGTAGCCGCCCGAGGTGGCGACGGAATCCATGACTGTCACCAGCGGCTTCTTTTCCGCCAGCCGGCGCAGCGCGCGGAAAGTGGCCTCGGAGCCGGCGGTGCTGCCACCGGGAGAGTTGATGCGCACGATGACGGCTTTCACGCGCTTGTCACGGCGCAGCGAATCGATGAGGTCGAGCTGGCGCTGATCTCCGGCGATGAAACCGTCGAGACGGAGGCGCGCGACGTATTCGTTCCGCACGCCGGCCTCGCGGGCCAGCAGCGCCCAGGCGAACGCCACCACCGCCAGAACCGCCACCACCCGCCAGAATGTCAGCTGGCGGCGCAATTTCGACAATGCCAATCGCATTTCGGTGGTCTGCATGGTCGCTCCCCGGTCGGTGTCGCTTTTCCGAAATGGGTGTTCTTTCCGTTCGTTCGTGTCAAGGGCGGTGGCTGCGGGTCATTCATCTCTCATCCTTCCGTGCGGCCGGGGTCTTCCGCCAGACCATGCACATGATCGTGATGATGGCGGTAGGCGGCATGCGCAGAGGACGACTGCCTGCCGAACAGGCCGGCATAGGCCGGACTCTCGCACACCGCTTCCGGCGTGCCGGCGCAGCAGACGTGCACGTTGATGCACACCACCCTGTCCGTGCCGGCCATGACGAAATGCAGGTCGTGCGACACCAGCAGCACGCCGCAGCCGGTTTCGTCGCGAAAGTCGCGGATGAGATCGTATATCGCGCCTTCGCCGGCGAAATCCACGCCCTGCACCGGCTCGTCCAGCACCAGCAGGTCGGGCCGGCGCAGCAGGGCGCGGGCGATGAGTACACGTTGCAGCTCGCCGCCGGAAAGGGCGGAAAGCTGCTGTTGCGCCAGCCGGTCCGCGCCGGTGCGGGCAAGCGCGTGCATGATGGCGGGCGTGTTCACATCCACCCCCAGGCTCAGGAACCGCATGACGGAAAGCGGCAGGATGGAATCCGGCGCCACCTTCTGCGGCGTGTAGGCGACGCGCAGGCCGGGGGCGCGCCACAGCCTGCCTTCCGTGAGCGGCGCGATGCCCAGCGCGGCGCGCACGGCGGTGGTCTTGCCGCCGCCGTTGGGGCCGATGATGGTGACGATCTCGCCGCGGCGCACCTGCAGGTTCACGTGGCGGATGAGCCAGCGCCCGCTTTCGGCGCGCACGCCGGCATCCTCCAGCCGCAGCAGCACCTCGCCACCTCCGTGCGCCGGCATGGAATCATTCATCGTCGTTGCCGATGAAGTTGTCCAGCCCCGGCACCTTGTCCGCCAGTTGCGAGAGGATGCGCTGCACCAGATCGGAATCGAGATTCTCGCTCAGGTGCGAAAATACCGTCTTGCCGGCTTCCCCGATCTGGCTCGTGTCCAGCCCCTGTTCCTGCAGTTTCGAGAACGCGGCCATGGCCGACCCGATGCCGCCGCCGAACATGCCGCCCAGCATGCCCATCAGGCCGCCGCCTCCCGCGCCGTCTTCCGCCTGGCTCTCCACCAGCTCCTTCGCCTCCGGCATCTGCTCGAACAGCGCGTTGGCGTCTTCCTCGTCAGCGGAATCGCGCACGAAGGACATGAGCGTGCCGACCACGCTCTGCGCCGTTTCCTCGTCGATGCCGAGTTTTTCGGCGACATTGCGAATGAGTTCTTCCATCGGATGCCCCCTTTCATGGTTCGCAGGGTGTCAGACGGGCAGGAGATTATCCGGGCCGGGCCGGCCTTTGCAAGCGTGTGTCTCATGCGGCGAACCGCCCGCCATGCAGCAATATCGGCCTACAGCGCCAATAGCACGAACAGGACGAGGTTGAGCAGCAACGAGGCGATGGCCAGCAATTTCCAGAAGGCTTCCGGGTCGCGCTCGATGAGCGGCGCTCCGGCGGAAGCCACGAATTTCGGGTTGGGCCGGGAGATGTCGCGCAAGAACTCGCTCATGAGCCGGTAGCGGCGCTCCGGGTCCTTAGCCACCGCCTTCTCGATGGCGCGATCCATCCACAAGGGCACCTCCGGGTTGAAGCGCTTCACCGGCCGGTATTGCGCGCGCGCCGCCTGCCGCGCCGATTCCAGCGGTTTGCCGTATGGCAGCCTGCAGGTGAGCATCTCGTAAACGATCACTCCCAGCGCATAGATATCCTGCCTCTTGTCCGGCCGCGCACCGGAGAGCGCTTCCGGCGCCACGTAGCCGGCGGTGGCCAGCGGGCCGCGTTCTTCTTCCGGCAGATGCAGCTCCTCCAGTGACGCCACGTGGGCCGAACCGAAATCGATGAGCTTCACCGTGCCGTCGCGGTCGATCTTGATGTTCTCCGGTTTCAGGTCCTGATGGATGATTTCGCGCCGATGGAAGGCGCGAAGGCCCGAGACGATCTGCCGCGCGATGTCGCGGACCTTGGCGAGGTCGGGGCGCGGATTGTCGTTCATCCACTGCCTGAGCGTGGGGCCCTCGATGTATTCCATGCAGAAATAGAGGAACGTGCGCGGCGTCTCGCGGCGGATGACCCGCGCCACGTGGGGGCTGTCGATGAGCCGGCCGATCCATTCCTCGCGCATAAAATGCTCGATGTAGGCAGGGTCGTCCTCGTAATTGGGGGAGGGTGTCTTCACCACGACGAGACGGTCGGTTTCCGTATCGCGCGCGAGATAGACCTGCGAACGGGACGAGGCATGCAACTCACGCACGATGGTCATCCCGTCCAGCGCCTGCCCCGGCTCCAGCGGCGGCGGAAAGGGCAGCGCCGCAAGCCGCCGGTGCCAGGCGTGTTCGTCCGGTGCGCCGGGGTCTTGTATGCGCACGATCTGGCAGGTGACGTTGTCATCACTGCCGGCCTTCAGCGCCGCTTCGCAGATGGCCTTTGCGGCGGCATTCAGATCGCCGGCGCTCTCTTCGATGAGGTGCACGATGTCGGCGTCCTTGAGCACATCGTGCACGCCGTCGGTGGTGAATACCAGCACGTCGCCCGCCTCCACCGGCACCTCGCGGTGCTCCACGCGCACTGCCACGTCGATGCCCAGTGCGCGGGAGAGGTAGTCCTTCTTCTCGCCGATGGTGATGCGGTGCAGGCGGGTGAGCGGACGCAGCTCGCCGCCACGCAGCAGCGACAGGAGCGAATCGCCAACATGGAACACGTGCAACACGCCGGCCTTCAGCACCGCACCGGTGAAGGTGGTGACAAGCCCGTGGCCGGTTTCAGCCGCGCCCTGCCCGTATAGCCAGCGGTTGACGGAGGTGAGCACGCGCGAAACCGAGGTTTCCACGCTCCAGCTCTCGTGCGTGGCGTAATAGTCCTCGAGAAAGCTCTTCACTGCCGTTTCCGAAGCCGCCTTGGGCTGCGCGCAGGAGCTCATGCCGTCGGCAACGGCCATGGCCAGCCCCTTCGTCTCGCAAAGGGGCGGCTCGGGGATGAGGACACCGAAGGAGTCGTCATTCGTCTCCTTCGGCCCCTTCTCCGAATATTGGCCGATGTCGATGACGGGCTTGCTCATATCTGCACCATGTATCAAGACCGCCCACCACCCCGCGCCCCCGCCCAACCTCCGGATAATATGCGCAAGGTTGGGCGGGCGCGCGGGGCGGTTTCCACCGGTCTGCCCTTGCTCATTCCACCTTGATGAGCTCCACCGTGCCGTCGGGCAGCACCTCGGCCATGTGGCCCTTCGGCTCCTTCAGCCACAGCCAGATGACGGCCAGCGCCACCAGCCCGAAAGCGCCCAGGACCAGGAAGAACGTTTGCGGCGCGACGAAGGAGAAAATGGTCAGGAACACCACCGCACCGACGTTGCCGTAAGCGCCCACCTGGCCGGCGATCTGGCCCGTCAGGCGGCGCTTGATGAGCGGCACGATGGCGAACACCGCGCCCTCGCCAGACTGCACGAAGAAGGAGCACAGCATGGTCAGCGCCACGGCCAGCGGCAGCCAGGTGCCGGAATCGATGGTGCTCATGCCGAGATAGCCCAGCGACAGGCCGGCCAGCAGGATCATCATGGTACCGCGGCGGCCGAACCTGTCCGACAGCAGGCCGCCGGTGGGCCGCGCCACGAGATTCATGAAGGCATAACCCGAGGCCAGCAGGCCGGCGGTGACGATGGAGAGGCCGAAAGTGTCGGCGAAGAACTTGGGCAGCATGGAAACCACCGCCAGCTCCGAGCCGAAGGTGGCGAAATAGGCGATGTCCAGCGCCGCCACCTGGCGGAAATCATAACGATCCAGCTCCGGCACCTCCCTTTGGAAGACGTGCTTGTTGATCTCCCAGATGTGATACGCCTGCCACAGGTAGAGGG
>JALUAB010000146.1 GCA_027051195.1 Hyphomicrobiales bacterium | reverse complement strand
AGGCGGCGGTGAAGATGATGAAGGCGACGAGCTGAAAGGCGCTCTCCAGCCCCGCCCGTGCCAACAGCGTGTCCACCGGCCGCACCACCGGATAGACGAGCAGGCCGCGATTGGCCTCCAGCGCCGCCGAAACCCGGGTGTGCAGCATGCGAAACAGGGTGAAGGGAAACATGCCGGTGAACATGTAGAACACGGCGCTGTCACCATAGGGTGGCGCATGGCCGATGAAATACCAGATGATGCCCAGCACCGTGGACATCCACAGCACTTCCGTCAGCACCAGCAGGTGTCCGAGCCGATAATGTCCCTGCCGCAGGGAGGCCTCGCGCAGCAACAGGCCATACAGCACCCGCCCCTGCACCTTCAGCTGCTGCAGGAAGGACGGGCCCGGCATTTTCTCCCCGTGCAAGGCCATGCCGCCGTTTCCCTCACATCCGGTCGCGTATCGACTGGATCATCAACAGCCCCAGCGCCCATGTGAGCGTAAGCGCCAGAAACAGGAAGATGGTGTTGCGCAACGCTTTCGGATACAGCGCCTCGTCCGGCAGGTAGGGCCGCACGAAGGTGGCGAGATAGCGCTGCTGCCTGTTTGCCAGCAACCGCGCCTGTTCCAGCCCGGAAAGGGTCGAGAGATAGAATTTCTCCGCGAACTCCCGCTCCACCACCAGGGCCTCGTATTCGGAAAGGGTGGCGCTCAGTGGCGCACCGGATGGTGTTTCTCCCGCCACCCTCGTGCCGACCACGCTCCGCTTTTCCGCATCGGCGCCGGCGCCACCCTTGCGCCCCAGCTTGCGCTTCTCGTCCGCGATCTGCCGCTCCAGCGCCTTGATGCGGTTGTTCAGGAAGATGATGGTGGGAGCGTTGCCGGAAAGATAGCTGCGCGCCTCGGAAAGCTTTGCCCGCATCTGCGCCAGCTGTTCTTCCAGCTTGCCGATGAGCGCCAGCTGCACCTGCGCCTGCTTCGCCGGGTCGATCTGCTGGGTGCTGCTGCGAAACCTCAGGAGTTTCTGGCGGATGCTGCGCAACCGTTCCTCGGCCTTGCGCACCTCGTTCTCGGCATAGGCCACCGCGTCCTTGCGCGCCCGCTCGCTCAGTTCATTGATCATCCGCTCGCTTTCCCTGAGGATGGCGGTGGCGATATCGCGTGAATCCTCCGGCGTGAAGGCGAAGGTGCGGATGGTCAGGATGTGCGAGGTGCGGTCCATGTCCACGGTGACCATGGAGCGCCAGTATTCGAGGAAGTCCTCGAAGGAGGCGTCCCGCGGCAGTGCGGCGTGGAAGTCTTTCGTTGGCCTGGCGTAGCGTTCGCGCAGGTTGAGCTCTCTGTCGATGCGCTCCAGTATCTCCCGGCTGTGGATGTATTCACGCACGATGTAGGTATCGGTGGCCGAGGTGCCGGAAGCGCCGATGCCCAGGGCCTCCAGCAGGCTGCTTCCCTGCGCGGGAGAAGTGGTGCGCACGGCGAATCGGGTTTCCACCATGTATTGGTCGTGCGCGATGAGAAGATAGTAGAGAGCCACCAGCAGCGTGGGAACGATCACCAGCAGCAGATAGGATGCCGCCACCAGCATGTTGCGCGCCGGCCGCCGCCATGGCACCTGCGGCGGCGCCACGGCGGGCTTGCCGATGGCCGCCCCTTTTCCCTTGCCGAACGGCACGGGAATGATGCGTGGCTGGCCGGACTTCAATTCTTTCTGCCGCATCCGGGCAAGCTCCCGTCGTGCTTGAGAAGTTTCCGGTTTCTAGCGCATAATGACAAGTGGTAAAAGATTTGCGGCAAAAGGTGGCAAATTCCGGGTGGCTGCCGGAAATGGCGGAAGGCATGACATGAACGCTGCCGGCGCGGATATCAACGTTCGTCTCATCGACGTCACCAAGCGCTACCGTGTCCGCAACGGACACAAGACGGTGCTTGATCGCGTTACGTTCGACTTTCCCCGTGGGCGCCGGGTCGCCGTGCTGGGGCTGAACGGCGCCGGCAAGTCCACCCTCATCCGTCTCATCGCCGGCGCCGAGGAGCCCACCACCGGCCACATCGTCCGCCATGTCCGCATCTCCTGGCCGCTGGGCTTCGCCGGCGGGTTCGCCGGGCGCATGACGGGGCGCGAGAACGTGCGCTTCGTCGCCCGCATCTACGGTTGCGACGTGGCCGGGGTGGAAGATTTCGTGCGCTCTTTCGCCGACATCGGAGATCATTACTTCATGCCCATGCGCACCTATTCCTCCGGCATGAAGGCGCGGCTTGCCTTCGGCCTGTCCATGGCCATCGACTTCGACTGTTACCTGGTGGACGAAATTCTCGCCGTCGGCGACGCCGTCTTCCGCCGCCGCTGTCAGCAGGTCTTCTCGCAGCGCCTGGAACGGGCCGACATCATCATGGTCGCCCACAATCCCAACCTGCTGCGGCATTACTGCGATTCCGCCGCCATTCTGCTGGACGGGCAATTGTATTCCTTTTCCGATCTCGAAGAGGGCATCGCCACCTACGAGGAGATCATCCGCGAGCGTCAGGCCGCATCCGGGGTCGGGGCATGATGCGGCTGGCGCCGGCGGGGGGCGCGCGGCGCCGGCATCCGCGCGGCACCGCCAGCACCGGCCGCCTGGCGGAGTGGCGTGCGCGTTTGTGGCTGCGGCTCAGGGGCTGGCGCATCCTGGGGCGCCGGGTGCGCACACCGGCCGGCGAGATCGACATCATCGCCCGCCGTGGCGCGACCATCGCCATCGTCGAGGTCAAGCAGCGCCGCACGCT
>JALUAB010000145.1 GCA_027051195.1 Hyphomicrobiales bacterium | reverse complement strand
TTCATCGGCTCGGAAGGCACGCTGGGCATCATCACCTCGGCGGTGATGAAGCTGCACCCGGCGTTCAACGACACGGCGCTGGCGTGGGTGGCCGTGCCCTCGCCGGAGGAGGCGGTGCGGCTGATCGGCTTCATCCGCCAGCGGCTGGAGAAGAGTGTGCTCACCGCCATGGAGCTGGTGTGCCGCACCGGTGTGGAGTTCGCCGTGCGGCACATGGGGGCGCGGGAACCGTTTGCCGAACCCGCCCCGTGGTACGTGTTGGTGGAGCTTTCCGCGCGTGGCGGGCCGGGCAGCGCCATGTACGACATGGAAGAAATCCTCGGAGCGGCCTTCGAGGAGGGACTGATCAGCGACGCGGCGCTGGCGCAGAATGCCGCGCAGCGCGAGGAATTCTGGAAGCTGCGCGAGGGCATGTCGGAGGCGCAGAAATACGAGGGCGGCTCCATCAAGAGCGACATATCCGTGCCGGTGGCGCAGATTCCGGTGATGATCGAGCGCGGCATCGCGGCGGTCAAGGAGATCGTGCCCGGCGCGCGGCCGGTGCCCTTCGGCCATCTGGGCGACGGCAACCTGCACTTCAACATCTCGCAACCCGAGGACTGGAAGAAGGAGGACTTCCTGGCCCTATGGGAAGAGGTGACCACGGCCATCAATGAGGTGGCGCTGTCGCTGGGCGGCTCCATTTCGGCCGAACACGGCATCGGGCGCATGAAGAGGCACTGGATGGAGCGCATTCACACGGCGGAAGAAATCGCCGCCATGCGCGCCATCAAGGCCCACTTCGACCCCAACGGCATCATGAACCCGGGCAAGCTGCTGCCGGAATGAAACTTTTCTGACAAGCGGAAATCACCGACGGCGGGTTGTGCGCGCGCGTTCCTTGTGAAATATTCGGCAACCCGGATACGGAAGAAGCGATCGACCGGGAGGGAGCATGATCTGCCGCATCATCACCGGCCTCATGGTGCTGGCCTGGGTGGCCGGCGTGGCGTTTTTCTTCATCAGCAAGAGCACGGGCAACTATACCATCGATCTCCTAACCTCGCTCATCATGACGCCGCTGGGCCTGCCGTGGAACCTGACGCCCATCTTCACGGGTGGCTCGGAAACCACGCGCATGGTCATCGCGCTGGGCGCGCCCATCATCAACATCCTCATCGTGTGGGGCCTGTGCAGGGCCGTGGCGCGGAAACTGTGCCCGCAGGGATGCTGAGGCACGGCTAGTCCGACGGCAGCAGGTGCTCCGCCAGCTCCGCCAATGCCATGCGGGCGCGGGGTTCGTCCTCTTCCCGCACCATCAGGCGGCGGGGGAAAGCGCCGATGTTGCCTTCGGTGAAGGCCATGTTCTCATCGAACACGAAGTGCGGCACACTAGACTCTTCGAGCAGGTGGCGGGCGTAGGACAGCAGCACCGGATCGGTCGTTTTCAAAATGGCTTTCACGCCGCGTCCTCCACATCCGGCAACGGCCACGCCACCGGCCGGCCAATGCAGGCTTCCTCGCCGCGGCCGATTTCGGCAATGGCCGCCGTCATGCGCCCTTCCCTTTCCAGCAACGCATCGGCCAACGCCACCAGGCGTCGGTTCGGCGTGGCAAAGGGAGCGATGCTGCGCAGCTCGCGCGCAAGCGCGAATTCGTCGGCACCGGGGTGAAACGCGCATTGCACGATGAAGGCGGCGGCGGGGGAGCGGGAAACGCCCATCCAGCAGTGCAGCAACAGCGCGCCCTCACTCCGTTGCCGCCAGCGGCGGGCGAAATCGACGAGCGTCCGCACGTGTTCGGCGTCGGGCGGAAGGAAGCCGGGCCGTTCCTCCGCCACATCGTGAAAGGAGAGCCTCAGCCGCCGCTCTTCCGGCACCGGCAGGACGGGGTGCTCCATGCCCGGCCCCAGCAGGCCGATGACATGCACCGGCGGCGGCAGGCGCCGTGACAGGGGGGCGACCCGTTCCAGCGGCGCGATGTGAATGACGGCCCGTGTCATGCGTTTCCAGTGGCTGGCATGGTTCTTGCCGGTTCTTTACGCTCTGTCAGCTTCACCGTGTATAATAGGTGCCGACTTCTCGCCGCCAGAGAACTTTCGCGGAGAGAGATGATAATCGTGTGTGCGGGAACGGTAGCGATGTCCAGACGGCCCAGACTCGAGCAGCGCCAGCGTCAGACGCAAACGCTGGCGATGACGCCGGAGCTGCAACAGGCCATCCGGTTGTTGCAAATGTCGAACCTGGAGCTGCATGCCTTCATCGCCACCGAGCTGGAGCGTAACCCGCTGCTGGAAATCGTTGAAACCGACGAGCCGGAAGAGCGCCGCGCCGCCAACCGCGAGGAGGCGGACGCGCCCCGGCAGGAAGAACCGGTGCCGCAGGAAACGTTGACTGAAGCCTTCGCGCGCGAGGCGCCATCGGAGGCGCGCATGCAGTCCATGGACATGAATCCGGCGGACGTGTTCGAGGAAGCCGCTCCATCCGACCAGCCCACGGCGCCGCCGGCGGGGGAAGGCGGCGTGTGGAGTGGTGTTTCCGGCGGAGCGCGCGGATTCGACGACTCGCTGCCGGATCTGGAGGCCACGGTTTCCGGCGGCAAGAGCCTGCGTGAACACCTGCTGGAACAGATGGAGCTGACTCTCTCTGAACCGACGGAACGGCTCATCGCGCGGCAAATCGTGGAACAGCTGGACAGCGACGGATTCCTGCGCGAACCGCTGGAAGACATCGCGGAAAAGCTGGGCACCGGGGTTACGGAGGTGGAAGTGGTGC
>JALUAB010000144.1 GCA_027051195.1 Hyphomicrobiales bacterium | reverse complement strand
ATGCTGCGCCCAGTCCCGCATCAGCCGTTCTTCCGAACGCATCTGCTCGACCATCTGCGCGATGGCCGCCGCCAGGCGTTCCAGCGATTCCGCCGTGGCCTTGCGCCCTTCGCCGGTTTCCGGGGGCACTGCCGCACCCGCGCCGGGCTGCTGGCGCTGGCGATTGACTAGTTGCGCCAGCGCCTGTTGCAGCTGCGCCATGCCCTGGTGCAGGTGCGCCAGATCACTGCGCACGGTGCTGCCCGCCGCCGTCGCCTCGCCGGCGGCGATATCGGTAATGGCGGAAAGCCAGTCTTCCACGTCCGTATAGAAGCGGTTCTGCGCCTGCGCCGCCTGCAGGTCGAGAAAACCGAGAATGAGCGAGCCGGCGAGGCCGAACAGCGACGAGGAGAAGGCCGTTCCCATTCCGGAGAGCGGCGCTTCCAGCCCGGCCTTCAGTTCCTCGAAGATGGTGGCGCTCTGTGCTGTCCGCACATCGAGATTGCGAATCACCTCGCCCACCGAGGCGATGGTCTGCAGCAGCCCCCAGAAGGTGCCAAGCAGTCCCAGGAACACGAGCAAACCTATGAGATAACGCGCTATGTCGCGCGATTCGTCCAGCCGCATGGCCAGCGAATCCAGCAGCGAACGCATCGCCTGCGGCGAGATGGCGCCGTAATGTTCGCGCAGCATGGCCGCCATCGGCGCCAGCAGCCGTGGCTGATACGCCTGCGCTTCGCCCGGCTGGGTGATGCGGAAGTGGTTGATCCAGTTCACTTCTCGAAACAGCCGCACGACCATGCGGAAAGTGTAGCCGACGCCCAGCAGCAGCGTGAACAGGATGAGCCCGTTGAGCCCCGGATTGGCCATGAAGGCTTCGCGGATGCGCGGAAACAGAATCGCCGCCAGCACCGCCGCCAGCGCCAGGAACACCAGCATGCGCACGAGATAGATGGTGGGGCGGGCCACCGTGATGTTCTGCCGCTCGGCCTCTGTCATGAAAACTCCGGCTGCGGGCCTGACTGCGCCGTGACATCCGGTCGCAACCATACCGGAAGCGCCCATGGCTGGCAACGCGCCGCCAGTGCTTGACAACGCTCCCGCGGCGACGCAAGAGCAGCGCATTCACCACGGCGACGGAACCGCTCATGCCCACGCTCACCATCGCCAGCTGGAACATAAACTCTGTGCGCCTGCGCGCGGAACAGGTGGCGGCTTTCCTCGACGGCTGGCGGCCGGATGTGCTGTGCCTGCAGGAAATTCGCTGCCATACGAACCGTTTCCCGACCGAAACGTTCAAGCGGCTGGGCTATGCACACCTCGCCGTCTATGGGCGCAAGGCACACCACGGCGTGGCCATCGCCTCGCGCCTGCCCATCGAACACAGCGAGTGCCACCGCTTCTGCGGGCTTAACGACGCCCGTCACGTCATGACCGAGATCGCGGGCGTGCGCATCCATTCGCTTTACGTGCCCGCCGGCGGCGACGAGCCCGATCCTTCCGTGAATCCGAAATTTGCCCACAAACTGGCGTTCCTGGAGGAGATGCGGACATGGCTGAAGCGCGAAGCGGCGGGCGACAGGCCGGTGATCCTCACCGGTGATCTGAACGTGGCGCCGCTGCCGGAGGATGTGTGGGATCACCGCAGACTGCTGCGCGTGGTCACGCACACGCCGGTGGAAACGGAAGCGCTCGAGCGCATCCGCCGGGAAAGCGGGCTCATCGACGTGGTGCGGGAAAGAATGCCGCCGCCGGTGAAGGTCTTTACCTGGTGGAGCTACCGTGGCGGCGAGAACTGGGAAGCGCTGAACAAGGGCCGAAGGCTGGATCATGTCTGGGCCAGCCCGGCGCTGGCGGCGCGGCTGGACGACGTGGCCATCGCGAAGGAGGCGCGCGGCTGGCCGCGGCCGTCGGATCACGCACCGGTGCTGGCGCGTTTCCGCTTGGCCTGAGTTCGGTTCTTTCCGCCCTTGACAACGCAAGACCGGAAGAAGCAAGGCAACAAAGCGCCAATGGAGCTTTTCTTTGTGAATTGAGAACCAATACGGCCTTTTCCCGCTTGCATTGGTGTGGCGGCGTGGCACAATGACGCAGATCCTTCACGCATGGGGAACCTGCCATGTCCCGCAGGAAACCACCTCCCGCCCCCACCGATCGTTCCGTCACCGATCCCGCCTCGCCGGCCGCGCCGGAGCGGGTGCTGGCCGAAGCGCTCTTCGCCGACGCCGCTCAAGACGATCTCGCGCGGCTGGACGAAAGGGCGCGTGAGGCCATCCTGAAACAGGCGCTGAAGCTGTTGCAGCGGCGCCTGCCCGGGCGCAGCGAGGTGATGGTGAAATGCTTCACCGGCAAGCGCGCGCCACGGGCCCTTGCCGGGCATTGCCTGCTGCTTACGCTCAACGACGACATGCCCTTTCTCGTCGATTCGCTGCTCGCATATCTGGCGGAGAAGGGGGTGTCGGTGAAGCTGCTGCTGCATCCCATCCTGCACGTGGCTCGTGACGATCATGGCGTGCTGCAAACCATCGAGCGCCGGGCGGCGCATGCGGCGCAGCTGCGGGCGGAAAGCCTCATCGTGCTGCTGCTGGAGATGCCGGCGGAGGAAGCCGGCGCCCTGAAGCGCGCGATACACGACATCCTGCGCGACGTGCACGACGTGGTGCTGGACTGGCCCGCCATGCGCGCCGAACTGGAGCAGCTCATCGAGGAATACCAGACGCTGCCACCGCCGCTGCCGGTTTCCGAGCTGACCGAGGTGCTGGCCTTTCTGCAATGGTTGGCGGGAGAGCATTTCGTGTTTCTCGGCACCCGCGCCTATGCCCGCTGCGACGGCCGGCTGGAGCCGGCGGGTGCCGTGCATGGCCTGTTGCGCCGGCACGACATGGACGAGATCACCGGTGCGCCGCGGCGGGATGACACGGAAGTGTGCAGATGCCGTGCGCCGGGCGACGAATCGCCCGTTCTGATCGTCAAGTCCGCCGCCGTTTCGCCCGTGCATCGCCGCGCGCCGATGGATCTGGTCATTCTCAAGCGTTACGACGTGGCCGGGCAGGAAACCGGCGAGCTTCGCATTCTCGGGCTGTTTACCGCCACCGCCTATGTGCGCGCCGCGCAGGACATCCCGCTGTTGAGGCGCAAGGTGGCCGCCGCCATGCAGCGTTCCGGCGTGTCCGCCGTCAGCCATCGCGGCAAGGCGCTGCTGCACATTCTGGAAACTTTCCCGCGCGACGACCTGTTCGAACTGGATACGGAAACGCTCACCCGTCTCGCCCTGCAGGTGCTTGCCGTGCAGGAACGCCCGCATCCGCGGCTCATCGTCTGGCGCAGTTGCTCGCCGCTGTTCGCCTCCGCCTTCGCCTTCATACCACGCGAGCGTTTTTCCTCTTCCCTGCGCCGGCGTGTGGGCGAACTGCTGGAAACGTCGCTGGGCGCGCGGGTGGTGGAGTTCACCCCCGCCTTCGGTGAGCAGGTGATGGTGCGCGTGCATTACCGACTGCGCCTGTTGCACCCCGGCGCATGGAACCCGCCGGACATGGCCGAGCTGCAACGGCTGCTCATGGATGTGGTGCGCACGTGGGAGGAGCGGCTGCTGGAGGAGATGCGCCAGTCGCTGGGGCCGGAAGAGGCCGAGCGCCTGTGGCCGGCCTACCGCGGCGCCTTTTCCGAGGCCTACAAGGAGGCGTTCGGCCCGCGAGCGGCACTTGCCGACGTGCAAGTGCTGGAGCGGCTGAAAGGCAGCGCCCGGGTGGCCGCCACCTTCTTTCGCGCAGCCGCAGATGCCGCCGGACAGGTGCGGCTGAAACTCTATCACTTCGACACCGCCGTGCCGCTGGCCGCGCGCGTGCCCATGCTGGCGCACATGGGGCTGCGCGCGGTGGAGGAGCGCACCTTCACCATCCGCCGCGGCGCCCGCCCGCGGGAAATGCGCGAGGTCTTCGTGCACGAGATGCTGCTGGAGCCGGCGGACGATTTGCCGCTGGAGCTGGAGAAGGCGGGCCCGTTGCTGGAAGAAGGGTTCCTCGCCGTATGGAACGGCGAGGCCGACGACGACCACTTCAACGCGCTCATTCTCGCCGCCGGGCTGACCTGGCGCGAGGTGGTGATGCTGCGTGCCGTCTGCCGCTGGCTCAAGCAGGCGGGCGTGCATTACAGCCTGGGCTACATGGCGCAGACCCTGCGCCGCCATCGCGCGCTGGCCGGCCGTCTGGTGGAGTTGTTTCGCACCCTTTTCGCGCCGGGCCGCACCAGGCCAAAGACCCGGCGCGGAAAGGCGCAGGCCCTGCATGCGGAGATCGTCGCCGCGCTCGCCGACGTGCCGTCGCTGGACGAAGACCGCATCATCCGCATGATCGCGGCGGTGATTCTGGCCATGCGGCGCACCAGTTTCTGGCAGGATCGGACGCTGCTGGAAGGCCCGCGCCGTCCCTTCGCCTTCAAGCTGCACAGTCAGGATGTGGAGTTCATTCCGGACCCGAAACCCTGGGCCGAGATCTTCGTGCACGATCCGGCACTTGAAGGTGTGCACCTGCGCGGCGGGCCCATCGCGCGCGGCGGAATCCGCCATTCCGATCGGTTGCAGGACTTCCGCACGGAAATCCTCGGCCTGATGAAGGCACAGACGGTGAAGAACGCCGTCATCGTGCCGGTGGGCGCCAAGGGCGGTTTCGTGGTGCGCGACGTTGCCGTCCTGGTGGACACACGGGATGCATCGGGACGGGACGCTGCGCGCATGGCGGGCGAGGCGGCCTATGCACGCTTCATCGCCACCCTGCTGGACCTCACCGACAACATCGAGGACGGCCGCATCACGCCGCCGAAGCGGGTGGTGCGGCACGACGGCGACGATCCCTACCTCGTGGTGGCTGCGGACAAGGGAACGGCGACGTTTTCCGACCTGGCCAACGCACTGGCGCGGCGACGGAACTTCTGGCTGGACGACGCCTTCGCCTCCGGTGGTTCCGCCGGCTACGACCACAAGAAGATGGGCATCACGGCGCGCGGTGCCTGGGTGTGCGTGCGCCGCCACTTCCGCGAGATGGACATCGACATCGACGCGACGCCCATCTCGGTCATCGGTGTTGGCGACATGTCCGGCGACGTGTTCGGCAACGGCATGCTGATTCAGCGCAACATCCGCCTGCGCGCCGCCTTCGACCACCGCGACATCTTCCTCGACCCCGATCCCGACATCGAGGCGGCCTACGCCGAGCGCAAGCGACTGTTCCGCCTGCCGCGTTCCAGCTGGCAGGACTACGATCGGGCGAAGGTTTCCGCGGGCGGCGGCGTGTTCTCGCGCAAGGCCAAGAGCATCCCGCTTTCCCCACAGGTGCGCGAGATGCTGGACGTGCAGGCGGAGGAAATGACGCCTAACGAGCTTATCCGCGCCATCCTGGGGATGCAGGCCGACCTGCTGTGGTTCGGGGGCATCGGCACCTTCGTGCGCGCCAGCAATGAGCGGGATGCGGACGTGGGCGACCCGGCCAACGACACCATTCGCATCACCGCGAAGGAGCTGCGGGTGAAGGTGGTGGGCGAAGGCGCCAATCTGGGGCTGACGCAAAAGGCGCGCATCGAATACGCGCAGGCCGGCGGTCGGGTGAACATGGACGCCATCGACAACGCCGCCGGCGTCAACTGCTCCGACGTGGAGGTGAACATCAAGATCGGCCTGGGCGCCGCCGAACGCGCCGGAAAGCTCACCCGCGAGGAGCGCGACCGGCTGCTCTTTTCCATGGAGCCGGAGGTCGCACGGCTGGTGCTGGCCAACAATTTTCGCCAGCACGTCTGCCTCACGCTGACCCGGGCCGAGGGGCCAGAGGAGGCGGAGGAGTTGAAACGCCTCATGCAGACGCTGGAACGCCGCGGCGTGCTCGACCGGCGTCTGGAAGACCTCCCCACCGATGCCGATCTTGAGGAACGTCTGAAACGCGGCGAAACGCTCAGCCGGCCGGAAATCGCCGTGCTCATGTCCTGGGCTAAGATCGTGCTGTTCGACGATCTGCTGGCCTGCGGCGTGGTGGACGACCCTTTCCTCACCTCCCGGCTGCATGCCTATTTCCCCGCTCGCATGCGGGAGCATTTCGCCGACGAAATAGACCATCACCGGCTGCGCCGCGAGATCATCGCCAACCGTCTGGGCAACGAGATGATCAACCTCGGTGGCCCGGCCTACCTCGTGCGCCTGCAGGAAGAGACAGGGCGCGGTGTGCGCGCCATCGCCACCGCCCATGCCGTGGGCATGGAGCTGTTCGGCATCGATGATCTCTTCGCCGCCATCGATCGGCTGGACAATGCCCGCGTGAAGAGCTGCGACCAGCTGCGCATGTATGCGGATGTGCGCCACGCCCTGCGCCGGGCCGTGCTGTGGCTGCTGCGGCACGATGCGCTGGATGCCGACATCGCCACCATTCTGGCGCGCTACGCTTCCACCGTGCATTGGCTTTCCGGCGCGCTTTCCCGCGTGGCCACGGCGCACGCACGCGAACGGCTGAAGGTGCGGCGCGAGGAGTTCCACCGGCTCGGCGCCTCCAATGGCTTGGCGCGGCAGCTGGCGAGACTGCCCTACCTGCTGCGCGGGCTGGACGTTGCGCTCATGAAACAGTTCGTGGATCAGCCGCTGGAGCGGCTGGCGCGCATCTACTTCCTGGCCGGGCATCATCTGCGCATCAGCGCCGTTATCATGGCCGCCAGACGGCTTGACCTGCGCGATCATGACGAACGGCTGGCCGCCATCCGCCTCATCGACCGCATCACGGCGCTGCATGTGCGGCTGGCCGCCGACATGGCGCTCCGCGCGGAAAAGGATGAAATGGAAGCCGTGCGGGGGTGGTTGCGCGCGCGCGAAAGGACGCTGGCCCGCATCATGCCGGTGCTGGAGGGCCTGCTTGCCGGAAGTTTCTCACTGGCCCGGCTGGCGCTGGCGGAAAACCTGCTGGAGGAGCTGGCCGGCGGTTGAGGCGCGTGGCCATGCGCCGATCACGTCATTCCGGGAAAGCCGGAATCTCGTGCATCGGGTTCATGAGTCCCCGTCTTTCGCCGGGGTGACACGTGAAACGTGCCATTGGCGCTTCTGCCGGCCGAGAAGGAAAAACGGGAAGCCGTCGGGATCGGCGCGCCTCCTTCCCAGGTGCCACCGGCTCAGGTGCGCCACCGGCTCAGGTGTTCATGGATTCGAAGAACTCGGCGTTGTTCTTCGTCTGGCGCAGCTTGTCCAGCAGGAACTCGATGGCTCCCACCGCGCCCATGGGCTGCAGGATGCGCCGCAGCACGTAGGTCTTCTTCAGGATGTCCGGCTCCACCAGCAGCTCCTCCTTGCGTGTGCCGGAGCGCAGGATGTCGATGGCCGGGAACACGCGCTTGTCCGCGATCTTGCGGTCGAGCACGATTTCCGCGTTGCCGGTGCCCTTGAACTCCTCGAAGATCACCTCGTCCATGCGCGAGCCGGTATCGATGAGCGCGGTGGCGATGATGGTGAGCGAGCCGCCCTCCTCGATGTTGCGCGCCGCACCGAAGAAGCGCTTGGGGCGCTGCAGCGCGTTGGCGTCCACGCCGCCGGTGAGCACCTTGCCCGAGGACGGCACCACGGTGTTGTAGGCACGCCCGAGGCGGGTGATGGAGTCGAGCAGGATGACCACGTCGCGCTTGTGCTCCACCAGTCTCTTGGCCTTCTCGATGACCATCTCCGCCACCTGCACGTGCCGCGCCGCCGGCTCGTCGAAGGTGGAGGAGATGACCTCGCCCTGCACCGAACGCTGCATGTCCGTCACCTCCTCCGGGCGCTCGTCGATGAGCAGCACGATGAGATAGACCTCCGGGTGGTTGGCGGTGATGGAGTGCGCGATGTTCTGCAACAGCACCGTCTTGCCCGTGCGCGGCGGCGCCACGATGAGCGCGCGCTGGCCCTTGCCCAGGGGCGTGACGATGTCGATGACCCGGTGCGAGAGATCCTTGATGGTCGGATCCTCGATCTCCATCTTCAACCGCTCGTTCGGATACAGCGGCGTGAGGTTGTCGAAGTTGACCTTGAACTTGGCCTTCTCCGGGTCCTCGAAATTGATCTTGTTGACCTTGATCAGCGCGAAGTAGCGCTCGTTGTCCTTCGGCGAGCGGATTTCGCCTTCCACCGTGTCGCCGGTGCGCAGGTTGAATTTGCGCACCTGGCTGGGCGAGACGTAGATGTCGTCCGGCCCCGGCAGATAGTTGGAATCCGGCGAGCGCAGGAAGCCGAAGCCATCCTGCAGCACCTCCACCACGCCTTCACCGATGATGGTGACGTCCTGTTCCGCCAGCTTCTTGAGAATGGCGAACATCAGCTCCTGCTTGCGCATGCCGGCGGCGTTTTCCACCTCCAGCTCTTCCGCCAGCCGCAGAAGCTCAGTGGCAGACTGCTTCTTCAGATCGTGCAGTCTGATTTCCTTCATGCGTGAAATTTCGGCAACGTCTATCATGATGTTCATAACGTGAATGGGAATCCCGCTTGATTGCTTGAGATGCGGCCGATTCGGCAAAATCGGCGTCTGAACCGCGCCCCGTGCCGGAGCCCCGTTCCGGCAGGCCGAACACACAGGTGTCTGCGATGGCTTGGCGTCAGGAAACGTCTACGGGGACCGTGGTCGGCACGCTGTCGTTACCCCACGGGCGCGAACCACTTGCAAGGCCTATATACGCCAGTTGCGATGAAAATTCAATGAACGGCAGGCTGTGCGGCAAAATGCCCACCCGCGTTCAGCCGTTTCCGCCTGCCGGCATCGTCTTGTCTTGCGCCAAGCCCCACACCTTGAAAGCGAAGGCATAGGTCAATGCCACGTCTTTCAGATGTGCGTAACGGCCCGGCAGACCGCCGTGGCCGGCCTGCATGTGCGTCTTGAGCAGCAGGATGTTGTCATCGCGCTTCAGCGCGCGCAGGCGCGCCACCCATTTCGCCGGCTCCCAGTAGGTCACGCGCGGGTCGGTCAGTCCCGCCACCGCCAGGATGGCCGGATATGCTTGCGCTTTCACGTTGTCATAAGGGCTGTAGCTGGCGATGTTCAGATAATCCTTCTTGCTCTCGATGGGGTTGCCCCACTCGGGCCACTCCGGCGGCGTGAGCGGCAGCGAGGCGTCCAGCATGGTGGAGAGCACGTCCACGAACGGCACCTCCGCCACGATGCCGGCGAAAAACTCGGGTGCCATGTTGGCCACCGCGCCCATGAGCATGCCCCCGGCGGAGCCGCCGTGCGCGATGATGTTGCCGGCCTTCACGTAGCCTTCTTCCACAAGATGTTCCGCCACCGATATGAAATCGCGGAAGGTATTGATCTTGTGCTCGCGCTTGCCCGTCAGATACCAGCGCTGGCCCTTTTCGCGCCCGCCACGCACATGCGCGATGGCGTAGATGACGCCGCGGTTCACCAGCGAGAAGCGGGCGGTGGAAAACCCGGCTGGCACGGCGTGGCCATAGGCGCCGTAGCCGTAAAGCCACAGCGGCGCTGAGCCGTCCAGCGGCGTGTCCCGGTGCCACAGCAGAGTGACGGGAATCTCCTCGCCGTCGTGCGCACGCGCGAAAATGCGCCGCACCACGTAGTCTTCGGTATTGTGGCCGGAAGGCACCTCCTGCTCCTTGCGCAGGATGCGTTCGCGCGTGGCCATGTCGTAATCGTAGGTGCGCCGGGGCGTGGACGGCGAGGAATAGGTGAAGCGCAACGTGGTGGTGTCGAACTCGAAGCCCGGCACCACGCCCAGTTCGTAGGCCTGTTCGGAAAAGGCGATCTCGTGCTCGCGCCCGGTGTCGAGATCGGTAATGACGATGGCGGGCAGGGCGTTTTCCCGCTGCAGCCGCACCATGTGGCGGGAAAACAGCCAGTGGCCTAGGATGAGCACGCCCGGCGCGTAACCCACGATGTCGCGCCAATGCTCCCGCCCCGGCGTGGCCACCGGGGCGATGGCGATCTTGTAGTCCTCCGCGCCCTCGGCGTTGGTGCGGATGTAGAGCGTGCCGAAGGCCTCGTCGATGAAATATTCCACGCCCTTCTCGCGCGGCGCCACCAGCACCGCCTCGGCGGAGGGTTTCTTCGCGTCAATCAGCCGCACCTCGGTGGTCTCGTGATCGCCGGCGTGGACGAGCACGAAGTTGCGCGATGAAGTCTTGTCCAGGTGCACGAAGAAGCCTGCGTCCGGCTCTTCGTAGACCAGCACGTCCCCGGCCGGATCGGTGCCCAGTGCGTGGCGATATACGAAGCGCGGGCGGTGATTTTCGTCCAGCCGTGTGTAGAACAGGTGCTTCCCGTCCTCCGCCCACACCACGTCGCCACCGGTATCGGCAATCACGTAGTCGAGATCTCCGCCGTTCTTCAGGTCGCGGATGCGCAGCTGGTAGTATTCGGAACCCTGGTAGTCCACAGCCCAGGCGAGCCATGTGTGATCCGGCGAGTGCCTCACGCCGGCCCAGTCAAAGTAATCGTGCCCCTTCGCCTCCGCGTCGAGGTCGATGAGCACTTCCTCTTCACCACCGCCGCGCGGCGCGCGCACGTAGCGCGGATGCTGCGCGCCCGGCATGTAACGGAAACGGTATTCGTATGGACCGTCCGACTGCGGCACCTGCTCGTCGTCGTCCCTGATGCGCGCCTTCATCTCCGCGAACAGTCGCTCCTGCAACGCCTCGGTGTCGGCCATCACGGCGTCGCACCAGGCGTTTTCCGCCTCCAGGTAGGCGCGGATGTCGGCGGGCAGCGCATCCGGATTGTGCAGCACCTCCTGCCAGTTCTCGGCGCGCAGCCAGGCGTAGTCATCCACCCGCTCGATACCATGATGCACGCTCTTCACCGGGCGCCTTTCCGCCCTCGGCGGTTCGGGAAGCCTGTTCATGGGATTCATCACCCCCTCCGTTTAGGGAAACCCCTTTCCCTGTAGATGGCGTGCATGATGAGCCTTCACAAGGCGCGCGTCACGGTTTCCAGCGCAGGAATTCGCCGATGAGCTGCAAACCCAGCCGCTGGCTCTTCTCGGGATGGAACTGGAAGCCCAGGATGTTGTCGCGCCCCACCGCGGCGACGATGATGCCGCCATAATGCGTCAGCGCCAGCGTGTGGTGCGAATCCGCCGGCACGAAGTGATAGGAGTGCACGAAGTAGGCGTGCCGCCCGTGTTTCGCCTCCAGCAGCGGCAGGAGCACCGGGTGTGGCTGCACCACCTCCAGCTCGTTCCAGCCCATGTGCGGCACCTTCATCCGCGCATCGACCGGCTCGATGGGCTGCACCTCGCCGAAGATCCAGTTCAGGCCCTTGTGCACGCCGTGCTCCAGCCCGCGCGTGGCCAGCAGCTGCATGCCCACGCAGATGCCGAGGAACGGCCGCGCGCTTTTCAGCGCCACTTCCTCGAGCGCCTCGCGCATGCCGGGAATGGCCTCGATGCCGGCGAGGCAATCGCCGAAGGCGCCGACGCCGGGCAGCACCACGCGGTCGGCGGCCAGCACCTCCTCCGGCTTCCTGGCCAGCATCACCTCGGCATCGATACCCTCATCGGACGCGGCACGCTCGAACGCCTTCTGCGCCGAGCGCAGGTTGCCCGAACCATAATCGACGATGGCGACTTTCATCTGGATGCCTCTTCATGAATTGCCTCCCCCTTCCGGAAGCAAAAGGTCAACTGACCTTTTGCTTCCGGAAGGGGGAGGTTGCCAATCCTGTTCGGCTGCGTGGCCGTCGTCAAGGGTGCGAAGCGCCGCCTCCGGCGGCCATGCCCCTTGACGACGGCCACGCAGCCGAATACCCGTCCCGCCGCTTCATCCTTCCGCCGGCAGGGCATGGAGCAGCGCTTCCTCCTCGTCGTGCGCCAGCACCACCGCCTTCTCGTAGCAGCCCTTGCGTTCCAGTGCCCGGCGGCGCAGGCCGTTGCCCTCCAGCCCGATGAGCCAGAACAGCGCCAGCTGCGCCAGCGGCGCGGTTGCCGGCGGCAGCAGGAAGGTGAGCATCCACAGCCCCCCGGCAATGGCCGCCTCCGGCCACAGACGGTGCCAGGCGAGCCAGAAGGGGCCGAAGGCGAAGGCATACCAGGAGAAGCCTTCCTTCAGGATGACGGGGGCGGCCTTGCCGGGGCAGTGCATGGTGGAATAGATCTGCATGGCCTCACAGCGCTCCCTTGGTGGAGGGAATGGCATCGCCCATGCGCGGATCGATCGCCGCCGCCGCCCTCAGCGCGCGCGCCAGCGCCTTGAAGCAGGTCTCGGCGATGTGGTGCGCATTGCGCCCGTAGAGGTTCTCCACGTGCAGGGTCAGCCCGGCGTTGATGGCGAAGGCGTAGAAGAACTCATGCACCAGCTCGGTATCGAAGGTGCCGATCTTCTCCGTGGGAAAGTCCACCTGCCACACCAGCCACGGCCGCCCGGAAATGTCCACCACCACCCGGGTGAGCGCCTCATCTAGCGGCACGTAGGCGTTGGCGTAACGCACGATTCCCTTCTTCTCGCCCAGCGCCTGCCGGATGGCCATCCCCAGCGTGATTCCGATATCCTCGGTGGTGTGGTGCGCATCGATATGCAGGTCGCCTTTCGCGGCGATGGAGAGATCCATCAGCCCGTGCCTGGCGATCTGCTCCAGCATGTGGTCGAGAAAGCCGATGCCGGTGTCGATGTCGGCCTTGCCGGTACCATCGATGTCGATGGAAACGGAAATGTCCGTCTCC
>JALUAB010000143.1 GCA_027051195.1 Hyphomicrobiales bacterium | reverse complement strand
TGTGGCTGCGGCTCAGGGGCTGGCGCATCCTGGGGCGCCGGGTGCGCACACCGGCCGGCGAGATCGACATCATCGCCCGCCGTGGCGCGACCATCGCCATCGTCGAGGTCAAGCAGCGCCGCACGCTGGACGAGGCGCTGGCCGCTCTCTCGCTCCGCCAGCGCCGGCGCATTGTGCGCGCCGCGGCGTGCTGGCTGGCGCGGCGGCCGGAGCATGCCGCGTGCGGCGTGCGATTCGATCTCGTGGCCGTGGACGCCCGCCTGCGCCTGCGCCATGTGCCAGACGCATGGCGGGCGGATGAAGCGGGTGTTTCCTCGGCATGACCGTATGTTCATCCCCCGCCTCTCCCATTGTCGGCGCAGGCATGGTAAGAGCAGGTGAATCCGCATTTCACGGACAACACCGGGCCGGGCATCCATGCACGCATTCGATCCATTCAATCTCATCCTGCTGGTGGTCGCCATCATTGTCGCATGGCGCCTTTGGTCGGTGCTGGGCACCCGCACCGGCAATGAACGCCGCATCGATATTCCGCTGGGCCAGTCCGACGCGCGCGCGCGGCAGGAAGCCGCATCCGCCAGGGATGCCGGGGACGAGGACGATGAAGAAGTGCGCTACGGTCTTCCGGAGGAGGAACGTCCGGTCTGGGAGGGCGTGGCGGAAGAGGGCAGCGCCCTCGCCCGCACGCTGCAGCGCATGCGCGAGATCGACCCGGACTTCGACGCCCGGCATTTCATGGAGGGTGCACAGGTCGCCTACGAGATGATCGTGACCGCTTTCGCGCAGGGCGATGAAAAGGCCCTGAAACCCCTTCTGGCTCCGGAGATCTACGAGCAGTTCGCCGCCGCCATCGCCGGGCGCAAGGCGCGCGGACACACCCAGGAGCTGGAGTTCGTGGGGCTGGACGAGGCCAAACTGGTCGATGCCCGGCTTGATGGCACCACCGCGCAAATGAAGGTGAAATTCGTTTCCAAGGTCATCACCGCCACCCGCGACGAAAACGGCGAGGTGGTGGAGGGCAATCCGGAGAAGCTCACCACCGTGCGCGAGATCTGGACGTTCGAGCGCGATCTCACTTCCCGCGATCCCAACTGGCGGCTGGTGGCCACCGAGGCCGCTCGCTGAGGCCCCACGCCCCGCCCAGACCCGGCAACGGCCCCGGCCGCGAAAAGATGACGCGCGGAAACGGTCAACCGTTCCGCGCGTCTCCTCGTCATTCTGAAATCGCCGTGGCGGTGCGGCCTGCTTCAGCTTGCCTGCTGGCCTTCCTCGCCGCCTTCCGCCTGCGCCTGCTGTACGCGCTGGGCGTACATGGCGGCGAAGTCGATGGGATCCAGCATCAGCGGCGGGAAGCCGCCGTCGCGCGTGGCGTCCGCCAGGATGCGCCGGGCGAACGGAAACAGCATGCGCGGGCACTCGATAAGCACCGCCGGGCCCATCATCTCCTGCGGAATATTCTGCAGGCGGAAGATGCCGGCATAGGCCAGCTCCACGTGAAAGATCACCTGCTCCTCGTGCTCCGCATGCGCCTCCAGCTCCAGCGTGACTTCATAGTCGGTCTCGCCCAGCTGGTTGGCGTTCACGTTCACGTTGATGCTGATCTGCGGCTGCACGCCCTGCAGCGTCAGCGAATTCGGCGCATTGGGGTTTTCGAAGGAAAGATCCTTCAGATATTGCCCCAGTATGCTCAGCTGCGGCTGCGCCTCCTGCTGTGCGGTGGCTGCGGCGTCCTGCCCGTTGCCGGAATCCTTTTCGGTCATGACTGCGTCCTCGTTGGATGATGAAACAAGTGGAATCATCGCACGGGTAACACGTAGCCCTGCCGGGAGCAATGCGCAAATGCGGGCCAACTGGCGTAGAAGAGCGGAGGAAATGGTGCCTGGGGGCGGAATCGAACCACCGACACGCGGATTTTCAGTCCGCTGCTCTACCGACTGAGCTACCCAGGCAGCACATCTGCCGGCGTATATACGGAAAGCGCCGGAACCTGGCAAGCCGTTTTGCGCCTGCCGCCTGCATTGGCTGCGACCTTGACAAATGTTTCGTTGCCGGCACCCTGCCTGCCGGAGGCAGAACGATCATGAACAGTGCGCCCGAAGCTTTCCGGCCCGTTTCCACCCTGCTGCCGGTGTCACTCGTGCGCGGCCGCCGCATCGGCCTCATGGGCGGCTCCTTCAATCCGCCGCACATCGGGCACGTGCACATCGCGGAAGAGGCCCTGCGGCGGCTGGCCCTGGACGAGGTGTGGTGGCTGCTGGCCCGGCGCAATCCGCTGAAGCCCGCCGATATCTATGCCGACCACGCGGAAAGGCTGGGTGCCACCCGCGCCTTCGTGGCGCGGCATCCGCGCTTTCGCGTCATGGACTTCGAGCGCCGCCTGGGAACGGATTACACCGTGGAGGTGCTGGAGGCGCTTTCGCCCGTGCTGTCGCAGGGGTTCTGTACGTGGCTCATGGGCGCGGATTCCTTCGCCATGCTGCACCGCTGGCGGCGCTGGCGCGACATCGCGCGCATGATTCCCATCGCCGTGTTCGACCGGCCGGGATACACTTTCGCCGCCCTGGCCTCTCCCGCGGCGCGGGCGCTCGCCCGTTTCCGGCTGCCCGGCCGCGCCGCCTCCCTGCTGCCGGAATGCACGCCGCCGGCGTGGACGTTCCTGTTCGTGCCCCGCTGTCCGGAAAGCTCCACCCGCCTGCGGGCGCTCGTCCGCGGGGCGAAAAAGCTTGCAACGGCGGGCGCGGATGGCGCATAATGCTCGCGCCCGCGGATGTTTTTCATCCACGGCCGCAAGA
>JALUAB010000142.1 GCA_027051195.1 Hyphomicrobiales bacterium | reverse complement strand
ACGCCGGACGACCTGCGCCGGCTGCCGCCGGAGCAGCTGCCACAGCTGGCGGAAGATCTGCGCCGGGAACTGATTGCCGCGGCGGCGGAAACGGGCGGGCACTTCGGCGCCGGGCTGGGCGTGGTGGAGCTGACCATCGCGCTGCACTACGTGTTCCAGACGCCGAAAGACCGGCTTATATGGGACGTGTCGCACCAGGCCTATCCGCACAAGATCCTCACCGGCCGCCGCGAGCGCATCCGCACCATCCGGCGCAAGGGCGGGCTGGCGGGCTTCACCAGCCGCGAGGAAAGCGAATACGACCCGTTCGGCGCGGGGCATTCCTCCACCTCCATCTCCGCCGCGCTGGGCATGGCCAAGGCGCGCGACCTCGCGGGCGGGCAGAACAACGTCATCGCCGTCATCGGCGACGGCGCCATGAGCGCGGGGCTGGCCTACGAGGCGTTCAACCACGCCGGCGCCATGGACACCCGGCTCATCGTGGTGCTGAACGACAACGGCATGTCCATCGCGCCGGCGGTGGGGGCGCTGACGAACTATCTCTCGTGGCTCGTCTCCTCGCGGCCGTTCCTTTCCCTGCGCGAGATGGCCAAGCAGATCGCCAACCGATTCCCGCGGCTCTTGCGCGAGGCGGCGGCGAAGGCGGACGAATACGCCCGCGGCATGGTGATGGGCGGCACGCTGTTCGAGGAGCTGGGGTTCTATTACGTGGGGCCGGTGGACGGGCACGATCTGGACGTGCTGGTGCCGGTGCTGGAGAACGTGCGCGACGCGCCGGATGTGGGGCCGGTGCTGGTGCACGTGGTGACGGAGAAGGGCAGGGGGCATCCGTTTCCGAAGGAGGATCCGGAGAAATACCACGCGGTGGCGCCCTTCGACCCGCAAACGGGCGAGCAGAAGAAGCCGCCGGCGAACGTGCCCACCTACACGGAGGTGTTCTCGCGCGCACTCATCGCGGAGGCGGAGCGCGACGAGAAGATCGTGGCGATCACCGCCGCCATGCCTTCCGGCACGGGGCTGGACCGTTTCGCCGAGCGCTTTCCGGAGCGGATGTTCGATGTGGGCATCGCCGAGCAGCACGCCGTGACCTTCGCCGCCGGGCTGGCGGCGGAGGGGCTGAAGCCCTTTCCGTGCATCTATTCCACCTTCCTGCAACGGGCATACGACCAGGTGGTGCACGACGTGGCGCTACAGAAGCTGCCGGTGCGGTTCGCCATCGACCGCGCCGGGCTGGTGGGGCAGGACGGGCCGACGCACGCGGGCAGCTTCGATGTCGCCTACCTCTCCTGCCTGCCGAACATGGTGGTGATGGCCGCTGCCGACGAGGCGGAACTGATGCACATGGTGGCGACGGCGGCGGCCTACGAGGAGGGGCCAATCGCCTTCCGCTATCCGCGCGGGCCGGGGGTGGGCGCGGAGCTGCCGGAGCGTGGCGTGCCGCTGGAGATCGGCAAGGGGCGCATCGTGCGCGAGGGCACGGATGTGGCCATCCTGTCGCTGGGGGCGCGTCTGGCGGAGGCCCTGCGGGCGGCGCGCGAGCTGGAGGCGCTGGGCATCTCCGCCACGGTGGCGGACGCGCGCTTCGCCAAGCCGCTGGACACGGCGCTGATCGAGCGACTTGCGCGGGAGCATGCGGCGCTGATCACCATCGAGGAAGGGGCACAGGGCGGCTTCGGCGCGCACGTGCTGACGCATCTGGCGAATAGCACGGATGCATTGCAGCGGGGATTGTGTGTGCGCACCATGACGCTGCCGGATGCGTTTCTGCCGCATGCCGCGCAAGCAGAGCAATACGAGCAGGCGGGGCTGACGGCACGGCATATCGTGGCCAACGCGCTCATGCTGCTGGGACGGGAGCCGGGCGAGGCTCCGCCGGTGGCGGAAGTGGTGGCGCTGAACCCGCCACGGCGGGGGCGGGGGTGAGGCCGCGTCTCCTTCCAATCCGTTCCTTTGCAACTCGGGGGAGCAGGTGGCGATGGGCGAGCAGCGGGCGTCCTATTCCGGGCTGGTGACCTTCATGCGGCGGCCGGTGGCCGAATCGCCCGGCGATTTCGCGCGGGCCGACGCCGTGGTGGCGGGCGTGCCGTTCGACGTGGCCACCACCAACCGGCCCGGGGCACGCTTCGGCCCGCGGGCCATTCGCGAGCAGTCGCTGCAACTGGCGTGGGGGCCCATCTGGCCGTGGGGGTTCGATCCGTTCGAGCGGGTGAGAGTGGTGGACGCCGGAGATGTGGCCTTCGACTGGGGCAGGCCGGAGGAAATGGCCGTGAACCTGGCGGCGCACACGGCCGCGGTGCTGGATGCCGGGGCCGCGCCCATCACCTTCGGCGGCGATCACTACTGCACGCTGCCGGTGCTGCGCGCCATGAAGGAGAAATACGGGCCGGTGGCGCTGATTCATTTCGATGCGCACCGCGACGTGGAGGAGGGCGCGGGGGAAGGGCGCATCGACCACGGCATCGTGTTCTCGGAAGCGCTGCTGGAGGGCCTCGTGGTGGAGGAGGCGTGCGTGCAGGTGGGCATCCGCACGGCCTATCCGGGAGAAGCGGGGCCGGGCATGACGGTGATCGACGCCGCCGCCTGCCACGCCATGAGCCCGCGGCAGATCGCGGCGAAAATCCGCGACGTTGTGGGGGAGCGGCCGGTCTATCTCACCTTCGACATCGACTGCCTCGACCCCGCCTTCGCGCCGGGCACGGGCACGCCGGTGCCGGGCGGGCTTTCCACCCATCAGGCGCGGGCCATCCTGTGGGAGCTGGCGGGCCTGAACTTCACCGGCTTCGATGTGATGGAGGT
>JALUAB010000141.1 GCA_027051195.1 Hyphomicrobiales bacterium | reverse complement strand
GGTGCGGGGTGGTGGGTGGTGTTTCGGGGATGCCAATGCCGCAGCACGAAAAGGACTCCCCGTGCGGGCAGCGCTGTGCTAGGGAAAGGGCGTAACCTCATTGGGGTGCCCTGAGGAAGGGCTGAGAGGCGGGAGTGCCCGCCAACCCACGGAACCTGATCCGGGTCATGCCGGCGTAGGGAATGAGGTGCCGAAATGGATCGGTTGATATTCTCCGGCAGCCGCCGTTTCCGCATCCGCTCCAGCGCCCGGGCCACCCGGGGGCGGTGAGAACGGCGGATTGCAGACGGATTTCTCCACATATGCCAATGCCCTGCGGGAGAAACGCCCGCGCGTGCACGCCATCGCCGGCGCGGTGGTGACGCCCTTCGTCGTGGAGGTGGCGGGCGCGCTCATGGCGCGGCCTTCCATCACGCACGCGCCGGACGAGGCGCGGCATCTGGCGGCCAGCGCCGACGCCGTGCTGGTGAACCTCTCCCAGCCCGACCCGTTGCGCCGCGAGGGCGCAAGGCAGGCGGCCGAAGCCGCGCACGCCGCGCATGTGCCGTGGGTGCTGGACCCGGTGCTGGCGCATGCCACGACGGAGCGGCGGCGGCTGGCCGAATCGCTGCTGGCGCATCGGCCGGTAATCATCAAGCCCAACCGTGAGGAGGCGCTGGCGCTTTCGGGCGCCGATGCGCCGGAGGAAGCAGCGCGCATGCTGGCGGCGCGCCACGGCACGGTGGCGCTGGTTTCCGGTGAGGTGGATTTCGTCAGCGACGGCGAGCGCGTGGAACGCGTCTCCGGCGGGCACGTGTTCATGGACACGATGAGCGGCTACGGCTGCGCGCTGGGCATGGCCTGCGCCGCGCTGCTGGCGGTGGCCGCGCCCTTCGACGCGGCGCTGGCGGCGGCGCGGCTGTTCAAGGAGGCGGGGGAACGCGCCGCGACATGGGTGGCAGGGCCGGGTGGCTTCCGCATCGTCTTCATCGACGCCCTGTGGGCGCTCACGGCGGGGGAGGGCACGGCATGACGGGCGCGGCGAACAGGGTGGACGTGCGCTGTTACGTCATCGTCGATCCCGCCGCCTGTGGCGGGCGCGACCCGGTGGCCGTGGCGCAGGCTGCGGCGAAGGGCGGCGCGACGATCATCCAGCTGCGCGACAAGAGCGGGGAAGTGCGCCGCATGCTGGCGCTGGCGCGGGCGATCAAGCAGGCGCTGGCGCCGTTCAATGTGCCCCTGGTCATCAACGACCGGGTGGACGTGGCGCTGGCGGCGGGCGCGGACGGCGCTCACGTGGGGCAGGGCGACCTGCCGGCCGAAGACGCGCGCCGCCTGCTGGGCGAGGAAGCCATCCTCGGCCTGTCGCACAAGATACCGGCAGAGGTGGCGGCCTCTCCGGTTCAGTCGCTGAGCTACGCCGCCATCGGCGGCATCTTTCCCACCACCAGCAAGAAGCAGGGCGCCTCCGGGCTGGCCGCCTTCGCCGACATGGCGAGCGCCATGCGTGCGCGCGCCCCGGACCTGCCCATCGTCGGCATCGCCGGCATCACCGCGGAAAATGCCGCCTCGGTCATCGCCGCCGGGGCGGACGGCGTGGCGGTCATTTCCGCCGTGTGCGGCGCCGACGATCCGGAAGCGGCCACGCGGCGTTTGCGCGCGGTGGTGGACGCGGCGCTGGCGAAACGGGAGGACGCGGCATGAGCGAGACACGTCCCGCCATCATCTGCATCGGCGGCACCGACCCGACGGGCCGCGCCGGGCTGGCGGCGGATATCCGCGCCGGCGAGGCGGCGGGCGTGCACGTGGCGCCGGTGCCCGTAACCGTGGTGGCGCAGAATGCGCACGGCGTGCAGCACATCGAGCCCATGGGCCCGCTGCTTATTTCCTCGCAGATAAAGGCCGTGCTGGAAGACCTGCCGGTGCGCGCCATCAAGATAGGCCTTATGCCCACGGCACAGGTGGTGGAAGCCGTGGCCGCGGCGCTGAAGCCCGCGCTGCCCGCCACACCGCTGGTCATCGACCCGGTGCTGGGCGCCTCCTCCGGCGGGCGGCTGGTGCCTTCCGCCTCGCGTGAGTGGCGCCGGCACTTCCGCGCGTTGGCGAAGAGTGCAGCGCTCATCACCCCGAACATCCTCGAGGCTTCGGCCCTGCTGGTGGGCGAGCTGCCGGCCGGCGGGCGGCGCATCATGCGGCTGCAGGCACAGGCCCTGTTCGAGCGCTACAAGTGCCCGGTGCTTCTCAAGGGCGGTCACCTGCCGGACGATCGTTCGGTGATGGACGTGCTGCACACGGCGGAGGGCGAGCAGGTTTACCTGAGCCCGCGTGTGCCGGGCGTGGACATGCGCGGCACCGGCTGCACGCTGGCCACGCTCATCGCCGCCAACCTGGCGCACGGGCTGGGACTAACGGAAGCCGTGGCGCAGGCGCGCGGGCGCCTGCTGGAAGGATTGAAGAATACGGTGGAGATCGGCGGCGAGGGCCCGCCGCCGGTGCGCCTGCCGGCATCTCGCCCGGCGTGGGAAAACGCCTCCACGGAAGCGGACCATGAACAACGAAAGACGGGAGAAGCTGATTCATGAGCACGAACCGCAGAACCTTTCTGAAGGCCGGCATCGCCGGCATGGCCGGGGCGCTGGCGGCGCCCGCCGTGGCCCGCGCCGGTGCGGCGAAGGAGCTGCGCATGGTCACCTCGTGGCCGAAGAACCTGCCCGGCCCCGGCGTTTCCGCCGAGCGGCTGGCGAAGGACATCAGGACGCTCTCCGGCGGCACCCTGAAGGTGAAGGTATATGCAGCGGGCGAACTGGTGGCGCCGCTGGCGGTGTTCGACGCGGT
>JALUAB010000140.1 GCA_027051195.1 Hyphomicrobiales bacterium | reverse complement strand
TGATGCCATATCGCTCGTGCAGCGGCTTGAGGACGACCACCAGCTGCGCCGTGGAGCAATTGGGATTGGCGATGATGTTGCGCCGATCGGGATTCTCGATCCATTCCTCCAGCACGTGCGCGTTCACCTCCGGCACGATGAGCGGGATGTCCGCCTCGTAGCGCCAGCAGGAGGAGTTGTCGATGACGATGGCGCCGGCCTTGCCGATGCGCGGCGCCCATTCCTTCGACACGCCTGAACCGGCGGACATGAGCACGAAATCCACCTTCGAGAAATCGAACTGCTCGAGATCCTGGCACTTCAGGATCTCGTCACCATAGGACACCTCCGTGCCCAGCGAGCGGCGCGAGGCGATGGCGTGCACCTCGTCCGCCGGGAAGCCGCGCTCGGCGAGAATCTCCAGCATCACGCGCCCGACGTTGCCCGTGGCGCCGACGACAGCGACCTTGTAACCCATTTCCAGCTCCTTTCGGATTTCTCCGTTTCCCCTCTGGCCGCTTCCGGGCGAATGCGCCGCCTCCGGCCATGTCTCGTTCATCCGGCCTCTCCCCGGCGGAAGGAGAGGCCCGGGGAGGGGTCAGACCGTTTTGGTCGTTTTGGTGGTAGTGGTGGTTTTCGGCCCGGAAAACGGCATGCGCACGGGCGCTGCCAGCGGCCCCGGCCGCGCGGAAAGGCGCGTGCGACATGTCAGCGGATGCTGGCGCATGGTTTTCTGCCTGCCCTCGTTCCGTTTCCGGTTGGCGAAAACGCCGCAAGCTCCATACTATCCCCGCCGGCGGGCGTCAAACCCGAAAAAGGGGATTTCACTGGAGGCTCATGAGATAGGTGGCGATGGCGCGGATGTCCTCGTCCGGCAGCTTCGAGATATTGCCTTGCACCTCGCCCATGCCGCCGGAGCTGATGTCTTCGTATCCCATGGCCTCGCCGTATTTCAGCGCCATGAACAGGTCGTTCACGTCCTTGTAGCGGCCGCGCTTTTTCAGTCCGCGCAGGGAGGGCACATCGCCCTTTTCCGAAAGGTGCGGCGCGCCCGCCAGCCAGCGCCGCCTGTCCGGAATGAAGATGGGGTTGCGTGGCGTGTGGCACTCGCCGCAATGCCCCGGGCCGACAACGAGATAGGCGCCGCGGTTCCATTCCGTGCTCTGGCCCGGCACCGGCCGGAAGGGCCGGCGCGGCAGCGCCATCCACTTCCAGAAGGCCAGCGCGAAACGGTCGAAGCGGCGCGTCTCCAGCGGCGTTTCATTGCGCACGGGCTTCAGGGTCTTCAGATAGGCGAAGAGGTCAAGGATGTCCTCGGTCTTCATCCACGCATACGAGGTGTAGGGGAAAGCGGGAATGTAATGGGTGCCATCAGGCCCCAGCCCCTTGCGCAGGGCGTTCACGAAGTCGATGGCCCGCCACTTGCCGATGCCGGTTGCTTCGTCCGGCGTGATGTTGGGCACCCGTATTTCACCGCCCGGAATCTTCAGCTTGCGGCCGCCGGCGGGCAGCTCCACGTGCGGCCCCGTGCCGCGATGGCAAGAGATGCAGCCGCCGGCGAAAAACATGTTCCGCCCGTTTTCGAGGTTCGGCGTGTAATTCGCGGGCAGGATACTCTCCGGCAACGGTTGCGAAAGCGCGCGAAAGGCCAGCCATGCGCCCAATGCCAGCAGCGCCAGCAAGGCCAGCAGCACGTGCCACACCCGTATTCTTCGCTTTCCTTGCGCCGTCGCCATGGCCGCCTCTTGCCATTTTCGTTGATGTTTCCGGCCGTATAATGATTCCGGCGGCTGCTGTCACTCGGGCCACACGCCCGCCGCGCGCAGTTTCTCGATCAATTGATCGACGTTCTCCACCATCTCGCCGGCGCGCCGCATCTCCGCCGCTTCCATGTGGAGGATTTCGAGGTGCTGCGAAAACGTGACGTTCAGTTCCTCGGGCGTAACGGCCTCGATGGGCTTGCGCTTCGCCTTCATCAGGTTGGGCAGCGAAACGAAGCGCGGCTGCGCAAGGCGCAAGTCCGCGCTCACCACCGCCGGCAGGGGCAGGCGCAGCGTGCAGGTGCCGGCATCGCGCTCGCATACCGCCTCCAGCATGTCTTCCTCCGCCACGCGGATCTCCGCGGCGAACATCGCCTGTGGCCAGCCCAGCCTGCCGGCCAGCATCTGCGGCACGACGCCGTAATCGCCCTCGATCTCCTGCTTGCCCATGAGCACCAGCGTCACGGCAAGCCGCTGCGCCAGCGCCGCCAGCAGTGCCGCCACGTCCGGTGGCTGCGGAAAGTCCTCCGCCGGCACGTGCACGGCTGAATCCGCCCCCATGGCCAGCGCCGTGCGCAGCGCCTTTTCCACCGAAGACGGGCCGATGGCGCAGGCGATCACCTGTTCCGCCGCGCCGCCTTCGCGCAATTGCAGCGCCGCCTCCAGCGCGATCTCGTCGAACGGATTGACCACCCGCGGCGCATCGGCCACGTCCGGGCCGGAACCATCCGGCAGCGGCCGCACCTGCACATTGTGATCCACCGTCTGGCGGATGGGCACGAGAATGCGCATTGGAACTCCTCAGGCCTCCTGCCTTTGCTGTTCGCGCTGCCGCTTCAGCGCCGCGCCGCGCGCCAGGCGCAGCCGGATGCGGTCGCGGAACAGCCAGGTGATGACGAACCCGGCGGCGAACCCGCCGATATGCGCGCTCCACGCCACGCCCTCGCCGGTGGGCGCGAGGAGGAAGGAAATCACATTGAACGCCAGCCACGCCAGCAGCAGCCACAACGCCGGCAGGCTGACGGGAAACACGCCGAACAGCGAGAGCACCTGCGAGCGCGGAAACAGCAGCAGATAGCTCGCCAC
>JALUAB010000139.1 GCA_027051195.1 Hyphomicrobiales bacterium | reverse complement strand
AGAAGAAAAACCGTCCAGAACGCCGGCGGTGGGCCGTGACCCAACGCCGGCGTCCTTTCTGGCTACCCGGACCCTCCGCCCGCCGGCGGAGGGGTACGCAACTCACATCCACGGCGAGCAGAATAGGCCTTCGGGTTTAACAGCCGATTTAGCGTATGCTTACAGTTGGTAAACGCATGGCGCGGCGCTGTCTCAAAACGGCAATAGGCGGGCGGCGGTCATCGTTTTTGAAAAAGTGATGACGAAAACGTCAGGTGGCGCTGGATTTTCACCGCGAAACGCGCTTTCATGATAACGCCTGTCTGGTGCATATGCCCCCGGTACGCCAGCACAGGCAGGCCCGCTCCCGCGTTGACGCAGGAGCGGGCCACTTTTTCCAATGAAGCGGAGCAGAGGATGATACGCCGCCCTTACAGTGGCGGGCGCAGGGCCAGGATCATTTCGGTGATTTCGGGATTGAGCCAGTTGCGGCCGCCAAAGGCGACGTAGGCCAGCTTGCCGTCGGGATCCAGCACGAAGGTGATGGGCAGGTTGAACACGCCCCAGGCGCGGGCCACGCGCTTGAACGGATCATGCAGGACGGGGAGGGTGAGGTCGTAGTCGCGCACAAACTTGCGCACCTCCTCCTCGGTGTGGCCCACGTGAATGGTCAGCACCTCCACGTCCATCTTGCTCAAGCGCTCCCGCATCTTCTGGAGCGTCGGCATCTCCACGCGGCAGACGGGGCAGGAAACGGCCCAGAAATTGATGACCACCACCTTGCCGCGCAGGTCGGAGAGCTGCCAGACCTTGCCGTTCAGGTCGTCCATCATGAAGTCCAGCGCCGGCGGCTTCTTTTTCACCGGCATCAGCAGGCGCACGTCCGCCGCCGCCACGGGGTGCGTGGCCAGCGTGACGGGCGCCAGCAACAGCGCCAGCACCGTCATGATGCGCAGCAGTTCACGCATGATGGGGCATATGATCCCGTATTTGTTCCTTTTCATCGGTTGCCCGCCCCCGCTTGCTCATGCGCGGCGCTGCAGCCAGCGGGCCACGTCGCGCGCATGATAGGTGAGAATGCCATCGGCGCCGGCACGTTTGAAGGCGACGAGGCTCTCCATCACGACCTTTTGTTCCTCCAGCCAGCCATTGGCGCAGGCGGCCTTGAGCATGGCGTATTCGCCAGACACCTGATAGGCGAACACCGGCAGAGTGAAATTGTCCTTCAGCAGCCGCACTATATCTAGATACGGCATGCCCGGCTTGACCATGATGGAATCGGCGCCCTCGGCCACGTCCATGGCGGCCTCGCGTAGGGCCTCGCGGGCGTTGGCCGGGTCCATCTGGTAGGTGCGCTTGTCGCCCTTCAGCCGGGCGCCGGAGCCCACGGCGTCGCGGAACGGGCCGTAGAAGGCGGAGGCGTATTTGGCCGTGTAGGCCATGATGTGCACGTGCTTCAGGCCCGCTTCCTCCAGCGCGGCGCGGATGGCGGCGATGCGGCCGTCCATCATGTCCGAAGGCCCGAGAATGTCACTGCCCGCCTCCGCCTGGTTCAGTGCCTGCTTCACCAGCGCCTCGATGGTTTCGTCGTTCAGAACCTCGCCGTTCTCGTCGATGAGGCCGTCCTGCCCGTGCGCGGTATAGGGGTCGAGTGCCACATCCGTCATGACGCCGATGGCGTTGCCGAAGCGCTCCTTCACCGCGCGCACGGCGCGGCAGACGAGGTTTTCCGGGTTGAAGGCCTCGCGAGCGTCTGCCGTGCGCCGTTCGTCCGGGGTGTTGGGAAACAGCGACACGACGGGAATGCCCAACGCCACCGCCTGTTCCACGTCGCGCAGCAGTTCGTCGATGGTGAGGCGTTCCACACCGGGCATGGAGGCCACCGGCCGGCGGGTGTTCTCGCCCTCGATGACGAACAGCGGCCAGATGAGATCGTTCACCGTGATGTCATGCTCCCGCACCAGCCGGCGTGACCAGTCCGAGCGACGCAGGCGGCGCGGACGGCCGGCGGGGTAGGGAGCATGCGTGTCGTGGGCCATGAATGTATCCCCGCAGGTAATGTTCCCCGGCCGCAAAGGAAACAGGGGCGCCGCGGCCTTGTCAACTGCGGCAATGCGCGCGTGCACAGGGCGGTTTCCGGTCAGTCCGCGCAGCTTTCTCCCATGGCCTTGGGCACGTCGGGCAGGGCGCTCCATTCGCGCCAGGAGCCATCGTATATGGCCCAGTCGTCCTTGCCGATCTCGGCCGCGGCCAGTGCCGGCAGGCAGGCGGTGACGCCGGAGCCGCAGGTGAAGATGATCGGCCGGGAGAGTTCGACGCCGGCGGCCTCGAATTCATGGCGGATCTCGTCCGGTGTTTTCAGCGTGCCGTCCACGTTCATGAAGCGGGCGTAGTGGGCGTTCCTCGCTCCGGGCATGTGGCCGGACGGAACGCCCTCGTAAGGTTCCGGCTCGGCACAGGTGAAGCGGCCGGGGGAACGGGCGTCCACCACCTGCGGCGTGCCCGTTTCCAGTGCCTTCTTCACATCGTCCACGGAAGCGATGAGATCACGGCGGAACTGCGGGGCGAAGGTGGCGGCGTCGCGGGGTTTCGCCGGGCCTTCCCCGGTGTCGAAGCCGGCCAGGCTCCAGGCCTCCAGACCGCCGTCAAGAACCGCCACGTCGTCATGGCCGAACAGGCGGAACAGCCACCACGCCCGCGGCGCGGCGAAGGGCGCGAAGGTATCGTATATGACGATGGTGGAATCGTTGGAAATGCCCATTCGCCCAACCTTTTCTGCGAACAGCTCCGGGGGCGGGGCGGTGTGGGGCAACGGTGCGTCCGGATCGGCCACCTCGTCGATGTCGAAGAACTGCG
>JALUAB010000138.1 GCA_027051195.1 Hyphomicrobiales bacterium | reverse complement strand
ACCACCCGCGGCCCGGCCTCCTCCGTCACGTCGGCGAAGGGCGCCAGCGCCCGGGTGACGTAATAGGTGGGCGAGAGCAGCGGCTGCGCCTTGCCGCGGGCATCGCCGGAGATGACCAGCACCGTCTTGCGCTTCAGACCATCGCCCAGCAGCCACACCGCGCCGGCGTGATGCTGCCCGGCCAGCTCCAGTCGCGCCGCCTGGTTGCGCAACAGGGCCGGCACGTTTATGACGCCGCTGCCACGGGTGGCGGCGGGAGAAAAGACGACATCGGCCTGCGCCAGCGGCCGGCCGTTGCCCGCACGCAGGATCACGGGGATGGAAAGCGGCCCCGTGGCCACCGGCCGCAGCGCCTCGACGCGCAGTCCGTCGCCGGTCAGTCGCGGCGGTAACAGCGCCAGCGGCAGAGCGGCGTCCTTCGGCACGTAGGCGCGCACCGGCGCATCGAGAGCCGCCAGCGCCCGCAAGAAGGCATCGACGCCGGCATCCCGGATGCCGTCGGACAGCCAGAACACCTGCCCGGGCCGGTAGGAAAGTCGCGCCAGCCGCCGTGCCAGCGCCGCCCTGTCCGCATCCAGCGCCTGCGGACGCAGGCCCGCGATCCGCTCCCGCCATTCCTGCGGCGCCTTCGGCTCCAGCGCCGGCGGCGCCACGCGCGGACTCGTGCCAATGATGGTCAGCGTGCGGTTCACCTGCTCCGCGCGGGCCAGCAGCTCTTCCAGCGTGCGGCGCATGGCCGGCCAGTTGCGCGCCGCCGCCCAGCCATCATCAACGATGACGAGCCACGGCCCGTCACCGGCCTCGGCGATGGGGGCCCGCGGAGCGAGGCGCGGCCCCGCCAGCGCCAGGATGAGCGCGGCGGCCAGCGCCATGCGCAGCAGCAGCAGCCACCACGGCGTGCGTGCCGGCTGGCGGCGGCGGTTGCGCAGGCCCTCGAGAAGCCGGAAGGGCGGAAAGCGCACCTCGCGCGGGCGTGGCGGCGTGGTGCGCAACAACAGCCAGATAAGCGGCAGCGCGGCCAGCGCCCACAGCGCCGCCGGCGCGGCGAAGGAAAGCTGGGAGAGCCACTCCATCATGCCGCCTCGTTCGTGTTCGTTTCATGCGCACCCACCGTCAGCGGGCCGTCCGCCAGCCGCGCCCACAGCGCCAGCAGGGCCTGCTGCGGCGGCGCATCGGTGCGGTGCACGGCGAACGTCCAGCCCAGCCGCCGCGCCTGCGCTGCCAGCTCCGCGCGCAAGTCCTCCAACCGCCGTCGGTAGGCCGCGCGCAGGTCTTCCGCCCGCTCGCTCAGGAAGGACCGCTCCCCCCGCACGTCGGCGAAGCGCACCCTGCCTTCGTAGGGAAAGGTTTCCTCCGCCGGATCCACCACCTGCAACAAATGCCCGCGCACGCCGGAGCCCGCCAGCGCCACCATGCGCCGCATCAGCTCCTCCGGCGCGGCGAAGAAATCGCCGATGAGCGCCACCGCGGAAAAGCGCGGCACCGGCCCCTGCGGCGGCAGGCTGGCGGCCGCCGCTTCCGCCGTCTGCCCGTCGTGCGTCTGCGCCAGCCAGTATTGCGCCATGCGCTCGAAGGCCGCGCGGGTGTGATCCGGCGTCAACGGCGCGCCCAGGATACCGGCCCGTTCTCCCGCCCGCTGCGCCAGCCGCGCCAGCGCCAGCGCCAGCGTGAGCGCCCGGTGTTCCTTCTCCTCCGCCGCCAGATGCGAGCGCCAGCGCATGCCGGCATCCCGCTGCACCCACAGCCACAGGGTGTTGGCCGCCATCCATTCGGTTTCACGCACGAACAGGCGCTCGGCGCGGGCGGACTTGCGCCAGTCGATGCTGGCGGCGGCGTCTCCCGGCGCGTAGGCGCGGTATTGCCAGAATTCGTCGCCCGGCCCGCCGCGGCGGCGACCATGCACGCCATGCATCACGATCTCCGCCACCCTTTCGGCCGCCAGCAGCAGCGGCGGCAGCGCCTGCGCCAGCGCCTCGGCGCGGGGCTTCACCGGCCCGGACGTATGTTGTTCGGCAAACAGCGGCATGAATGCTCTTTCAGGCAATGCGCTCGGCCAGTTTCTCCAGCACGTCGTCCAGCGACACGCCATCGGCGCGGGCGGAAAAGCTGATGGCCATGCGATGCCGCAGCACCGGCTTCAGAAGCGCCCGCACGTCGTCAAGCGACGGCGCCAGCCGCCCGTGCAGCAGGGCCCGGGCGCGCACGCCCAGCATCAGCGCCTGCCCGGCGCGCGGCCCCGGCCCCCAGGCCACGGTTTCGTTGACGAAATCACCCGCCTCCGGTTCACCGGGCCGCGCCGTGCGCACCACGTCCAGAATGGCGTTCGCCACCATTTCGCCCACCGGCATGTGACGCACCAGTCCCTGAATATCCATCAGCCTTTCGGCATCCAGCACCGGCTCGGCGGATTGCGCCTCGGCGCCGGTGGTGGCGGCCAGCATGCGCGCTTCCGACTCGCGGTCGGGATAATCCACCACGATCTCCAGAAGGAAACGGTCGAGCTGCGCCTCGGGCAGCGGATAGGTGCCCTCCTGCTCCAGCGGGTTCTGCGTGGCCAGCACGTGAAACGGCCGCGGCAGGTCATGCCGCTGCCCGGCGATGGTCACGAACCGCTCCTGCATGGCCTGCAACAACGCCGACTGCGTGCGCGGGCTGGCGCGGTTGATCTCGTCCGCCATCAGCAACTGGCAGAACACGGGGCCGGGGATGAAACGGAAATGCCGCCTGCCGTGCTCGTCTTCCTCCAGCACCTCGGAGCCGAGGATGTCCGCCGGCATCAGGTCGGGCGTGAACTGCACACGCTTCTCGTCCAGCCCCAGCACCGTGCCCAGGGTGGTGGCCAGCAGAGTCTTCGCCAGCCCCGGCACACCCATCAGCAACGCGTGCCCGCCGGCCAGAATGGCCGTGAGCGCCTGCTCCACCACCGCCTCCTGGCCGAAGATGACCTTGCCGATCTCTTCCCGTGCGCGGGCCAGCGTCTCGACGGCCACTTCCGCCCGCCGCACGATATCCTCGTCGTTGTGCACAATCGTGTCCATGTCAGCTTCCATGCCGCAGCCTCGTTTTGCCGCATCCTACCCCAAATTGCCGCCCGGGACAGATGAACAATATGACATAGGACGGAAAATACGGCAGGAAGAAGCACGATGACGCAAGGAGAACGACAGAACGGGCCGTTCGACACCGCGTTGCTGAAGCGGCGACGGGCGAAAGGCCTGCGCGGCCCGGACTTCCTGATGCGGCACGCGGCGGAGGAGCTGGGCTTGCGCCTCGCCGACCTGGCGCACGAAGGCATCATCGCGGCCTGCCCCCGCGTGCTGCTCTCCGCTCCGGGCTGGCTGCGCGACGATCTATCGCGGTTGCTGCCCGATGCGACGATATGGCGGCTGGACTGGCTGGCTCCGGCCGGCGGCCACGTGGTGGCCGATCATCCGGCCCTGCCCTTCGCCGACGAGACATTCGACGTGCTGCTGGCACTGTTCGACCCCGCCTTCGTGAACGATCTGCCCGGCGCCTTCATGCAATGGCGGCGGGTGCTCAGGCCCGGGGGACGGCTGCTGCTGGTCCTGCCCGGCGGCGAAACGCTGAACGAGCTGCGCGCCGCCTTTGCCCTGGCCGAGCGGGAAGCGGGGCACGACCCCGGCTGGCGGGTGGCGCCGTTCCTCGACGTGCAAAAGCTGGCACAACTGGCGGGGCTGGCGGGATTTGCTCAGGTGGTCACCGACGTGGAACGCCTGCGCGTGCGCCATGCCGATGCCCTGTCCCTGATGGAGGAGCTGCGCGCCTGCGGCTGGAGCAATCCGCTCACCGAACGCCCGCGCACGCCCATGACCCGCACCCTGCTGGCCCGCGCCGCGGCGCTCTACGAGCTGCGCTTCGCCGATGCCGACGGCCGCCTGCCCTCCACCTTCGAACTGCTCTACCTCACCGCCGGCCGGTCGCCCGCGAGCAAATGAAAAGCGCCCGCGCGGCTCCATATGCGCGGGCGCACGCTACGCCACTGGCAAATTGACAAAGATGCGATGCTTTCATGGCGGCCCCGGCACGCATCAGGCGGCGTCGAGCCGCTTTCGCAGACGTTCGATCTCTTCCTTGATATGCAGCTTTTCGAGCTTCAGTCTCTTGATCTCGAGGTCATCCACGCTGGGATGGTTCATCATGTCCGCGATCTGGTCTTCCAGCTTCTGGTGCTTCGATTCCAGCTCGCGGATATGCGCTTCCAGAGACATTGGTGCTCTTCCTCCCTCGCTTCGTGTTGCCGCATGGAACAGTCTGCCACAATTCGGTAGGGGAGTCGATTGTCGCCGGTCAAGCTGACGGATTTTTCAGGAGGCTTGAAGAAAGGGTGCCCACCGCGCAGCACCTCCGCCCAAGTATCCTTTTTGTGCAGAATATCGGGTGGCAGGGCAGGATGGCGAGCGGCCTGAAAATTCGCCGAATGGCGTATTCTCATCAAGACATTCACGCCTTGCGGTTGGCCAGCAGGCGCTTGATGCCGGCGATGGCCTTCGCCGGGTTCAGGCCCTTGGGGCACACGCGCACGCAGTTCATGATGGTGTGGCAGCGATACAGCCGGAACGGATCGTCCAGCTGGTCCAGCCGCTCGCCGGTGGCCTCGTCGCGCGAATCGGAAATCCACCGCCACGCCTGCAACAGCGCCGCCGGGCCGAGGTAACGCTCCTGGTTCCACCAGTAGGAGGGGCAGGAGGTGGAGCAGCAGGCGCACAGGATACACTCGTAGAGTCCGTCCAGCTTTGCCCGGTCTTCCTTCGACTGCGGCCACTCGCGCTCCGGCGCCGGCGTGTCCGTCTTCAGCCACGGCTCGATGAGCCGGTGCTGGGCGTAGAACAGGGTAAGATCCGGCACCAGATCCTTCACGATCTCCATGTGCGGCAGCGGATAGATGCGCACCGGTTCGGCGAAATCGGCGATGGGCCGGATGCAGGCCAGCGTGTTCTCGCCATTGATGTTCATGGAACACGAGCCGCAGATGCCCTCGCGGCAGGAACGGCGGAAGGTGAGCGTGGAATCGATGTTGTCCTTGATCCAGATGAGCGCGTTCAGCACCATCGGCCCGCAGTCGTCGAGATCGACGAAATAGGTGTCCAGCCGCGGGTTCTCGCCGGAATCCGGATCATAGCGGTAGATGCGGAATTCCTTGAGGTTGGAGGCACCCTCGGGTTTCGGCCACACCTTGCCGTCCCTGACCCTCGAGTTCTTCGGCAGTGTGAAGGAAACCATGGCTTTGCTCCCGCACGTTCAGCGGTGTGCGATGGTTTTCCGGCTGTCAAGCCCGCGCCCGAAGGGCGCCCGCTTCGCGGCTTCGGAGCTTGACAGCCGGAAAACCATCGCAAGACTGGAATTGTCCCCCTTGCGGAAGGAAAAGTGGACATGTCCACTTTTCCTTCCGCAAGGGGGAGCAGAAACATCTGCCTTTTCCGTCGCCATTTGCAGCCCTCAATACACCCGTTTCTGCGGCGGGATGAAGTCGATGTCGTCGGTGAGCGTGAAGGTGTGCACCGGCCGGTAGTCCAGCCGCACGCTGCGCGCACCTTCATCCACGAACGCCAGCGAATGCTTCATCCAGTTCTCGTCATCACGCTCCGGACAGTCTTCCCGCGCGTGCGCGCCGCGGCTTTCCGTGCGTGCTTCCGCCGAGTGGATGGTGGCCACCGCGTTCAGCACCAGGTTGTGCAGCTCCAGCGCCTCGATGAGGTCGGTGTTCCACACGAGCGAGGAATCGGCAATGGCGATGTCTTCGAGCCCCTGCCAGACCTCCTCCACCCGCGCCCGCCCGGCAGCCAGCGTCTCGCCGGTGCGGAACACCGAGCAGTCCTCCTGCATGGCCTTCTGCAGCGCCAGCCGCAGCTTGGAGGTGCGGGTATCACCGGGCTGGTGACGCAACCGGTCGATGAGCTCGAGAATCCCCAGCCCCGCGTCCTTCGGCAGCGGCTTGTGCGGCGCCCCGGCGGTGATGGTTTCCGCCGCGCGATTGGCCGCCGCCTTGCCGAACACCACCAGATCGGTGAGCGAATTCGACCCCAGCCGATTGGCACCATGCACGGAGGCGCAGGCCGCCTCGCCGCAGGCGAACAGCCCCGGCACGATGGCGTCCGCATCGCCCTCGCGCGGGCAGATGACCTCGGCCCGGTAGTTCGTCGGGATGCCGCCCATGTTGTAATGCGCCGTCGGGATGACCGGAATCGGCTCCTTTGTCACGTCCACGCCGGCGAAAATGCGCGCCGATTCGGCAATCCCCGGCAGGCGCTCGCGGATCACCTCCTCGCCCAGATGATCGAGGTGCAGATAGATGTGATCGCGGTTCTTGCCCACCCCGCGCCCTTCGCGGATCTCGATCATCATCGCCCGGCTCACCACGTCGCGCGAGGCGAGATCCTTGGCGTGCGGGGCATAGCGCTCCATGAAGCGCTCGCCCAGCGCGTTGGTGAGATAGCCGCCCTCGCCGCGCACGCCTTCCGTGATGAGAATGCCCGCACCATAGATGCCGGTGGGGTGGAACTGCACGAACTCCATGTCCTGCACGGGAAGCCCCGCGCGCATGGCCATGGCCGTGCCGTCGCCGGTGCAGATGTGCGCGGAGGTGCAGGAGAAATAGACGCGGTTGTAGCCGCCGGTGGCGAGAATTACCGCATGCGCCCGGAAGCGGTGGATGCAGCCGTCCTCCAGCGACAGCGCCACCACGCCACGGCACACGCCATCATCGTCCATGATGAGGTCGAGGGCGAAATACTCGATGTAGAACTCCGCCTTGTGGCGCAGCGCCTGGCCATACATGGCGTGCAGCATGGCATGCCCGGTGCGGTCTGCCGCCGCGCAGGTGCGCTGCGCCGGCGGGCCGGAGCCGAACTTCGTCGTCATGCCGCCGAAGGCGCGCTGGTAGATGCGGCCTTCCTCGGTGCGCGAAAAGGGCGTGCCCCAGTGCTCCAGCTCGATGACCGCGCGCGGCGCCTCGCGCACGAGATACTCGATGGCGTCCTGATCGCCCAGCCAGTCGGAGCCCTTCACCGTGTCATACATGTGCCAGCGCCAGTCGTCCGGCCCCATGTTGCCCAGCGCCGCGGCGATGCCGCCCTGCGCCGCCACGGTGTGCGAGCGGGTGGGAAAGACCTTGGTGATGCAGGCCGCGCGCAGCCCCGCCTGCGAACAGCCCACCGCCGCCCGCAGCCCCGCGCCGCCGGCGCCGACGATGACCACATCGTGTTCGTGCTCGATGATGCGATAGGCGCGATCACCGATGGCGAACGTGGTGACGGGGCCGGTGCCCTCGATGTTTTCCGGCGTGCTCATGGCGCGAGTGTTATCCCCATCTGGCGCGCTGTTTCAAATGAAAAACACCGTTTTCAGAAGCCGAAGGTGACCCTGCCGACGCTGATGAGCGCCAGGAAGAAGATGGCGGCGCAGAACAGGATGTTGGCCGTCAGCAGCGCGTATTTCAGCAACTCGTGGTGCACGTAGTCCTCGATGATAACCTGCATGCCCAGCTTCATGTGCCAGGTGAAGGCGGCGGCCGTGAACACCAGTCCCGTGGCGACCAGCGGCTCGCCCACCACGCGCCGCGCTCTTTCATAGTCGGCGCCAGCCAGCAGCACGAACACCACCGCCAGAAACACCAGCAGGACGAAGCTTACCGCCGCAGTGGCGCGCTGGGTCATGAAATGACCGGTGCCGTCACCCGCCGAGCCGGGGCCGCGGGCGCGCTTCAGCGGCGTCTGGAAACGCTTCGGTTCTTTCGTGTTGCAGTCGCTGTTCATGTCCACGCCCCCAGCAGCCAGACGAGAAGGGTGGCCACGATGGCCAGCCCCAGCGACACGAGTCCCATGCGTTCCGCCGAACGAGTGGAAAAGCCATAGCCGGCATCCCACACCAGATGACGGATGCCGCCGAAGGCATGATGAAACAGCTGGTAGCTCACCGCGAAAAGGATGACGAGCCCCGGCCACGAACGAAACATTTCGTCCACATAGGCGAAGTATTTCGGTCCCGAGGCCAGGCCCATCAGCCACCACACGCCGAGGAAGGAGGCGAAATAGAGCACCGCGCCGGTGATGCGGTGCAGGATGGACATGGCCATGGTCAGATTTGGCCTGTAGATCTGCAGGTGCGGCGACAGCGGACGGGAACCGGCCTGCTGATTCTGGCGTGACATGGCAGCATCACCCCGATGCCTGTGAATGGATGGAAAAGGCCCCTGGCGCCTTGTGTGACGAGCGAATCATTGCAGCGCGCCCGGTTGCCCTGCCGAGACTGCGACAGCTTACCGCACCGTGGCCCCGCTTTCCACCCCCCACCCGCAGTTTTTCAAGCCGATTTTTCATTCCGGCAGCATTCCCCGCATGAAGGCCGCCAGATCCTCCCGAATCTCCGCATCCGCCAGCCCGAAGGCGATATTGGCCATGAGAAAACCCGTCTTGCCACCGCAATCATATGTTTCACCGGTGAAATGATAGGCGTGATAGGGTTCGCCGGCGTCGATAGCCCGCTGCATGGCATCGGTGATCTGGATTTCGCCACCGGCGCCGGGGGCGGTCTGCTCCAGGTGGGAGAAGATTTCCGCCGGCAGAATGTAGCGCCCGGAGATGATGAAATCGGAAGGTGCCTCCTCCACCGGCGGCTTTTCCACCATGCCGGTGATTCGCATTGCCTCGCCGGAAGACTCGTCCAGCGCCACCACGCCATATTTGAACACCTCCTCGCGCGGCACCTGTTCCACCGCGATGATGCCGCCGCCCGTCCGCTCATGCAGCCGCATCATGCCTGCCAGGCAGCCTGGCCTGGCGCGCATCAGCATGTCCGGCAGCAACACGGCGAACGGCTCATCACCCACCGCCTCGCGGGCGCAGGCGATGGCGTGTCCCAGCCCCTTCGGCGCGTCCTGCCGCACGAAGACGGCCTTGCCGGCGGGAATGCTCGCCGCCCGCACCGCCGCCAGCAGCGCATCCTTGCCCTTCGTCGCCAGCGTTTCCTCCAGCGGCGGGTGCGCGTCGAAATGATCGGCGATGGCCTCCTTGCCGCGCGCAGTCACGAAGATGAACTCCTCGATGCCGGCCTCACGCGCCTCTTCCACCACCCATTGCAGTACCGGCCGATCCAGCACCGGCAGCAGCTCCTTCGGAATCGCCTTGGTCGCCGGCAGAAACCGCGTGCCCAGCCCCGCCACGGGAAAAACCGCCTTGCGAACAGAACCTTCAGTCATGATACTCTCCCCGGTTGCAAAGGCCTGAAGTAGGAACTTGTTAACCGTGTGTCGGGCAAGATGCCCACAACAGGGTAAACGGAATGTTGAACGGGGCAACCGACATGACGGTTCTGGTAACCGGCGGCGCCGGCTACATCGGCTCGCACATGACCCATGCTCTCGCCGACCGCGGCGAGGACGTGATCGTGCTGGACAATCTTTCCACCGGCTTCGACTGGGCCGTGGCGCCGGAGGCGACTCTGGTGGTGGGCGACATCGGCGACGCCGACCTGCTGCACAAGCTCTTCGCCACCCACGACATCGACGCCATCGTGCACTTCGCCGGGTCCATCGTGGTGCCGGAATCGGTGGAAAACCCGCTGAAGTATTACGAGAACAACACGGCCAAGACACGCACGCTCATCGCCGAGGCGGTGGCCGCTGGCGTGCCGCGCTTCATCTTCTCCTCCACCGCCGCCGTTTACGGCATTCCGGCCGAGAACCCGGCGCGGGAGGAAACGCCCACCGCGCCCATAAACCCCTACGGCCGCTCCAAGCTGATGACGGAGTGGATGCTGGAGGACAGTGCCCGCGCGCACGGCCTTTCCTACGTGGCGCTGCGCTACTTCAACGTAGCCGGCGCCGACCCGAAGGGGCGCACCGGCCAGTCCACGCCGGAGGCCACGCACCTCATCAAGGTTGCCTGCCAGGCGGCGCTGGGCCAGCGGGAGAAGATGTTCATCTTCGGCGACGACTATGACACGCAGGACGGCACCTGCATCCGCGACTACATCCACGTGGCCGACCTCATCGACGCCCACGTGAGGGCGCTGGAACATCTGCGCGACGGGGGTGAAAGCGCAGTGCTCAACTGCGGCTATGGCCACGGCTACTCTGTGCTCGAGGTCATCGACACGGTGAAAAGGGTCTCCGGCGTCGATTTTCCCGTGGAGGTGGCGCCGCGCCGGGCAGGCGACCCGCCGGCGCTGGTGGCTGCCGCCGACAGAATACGCGAAACACTGGGCTGGCGACCGCGGCTGGACGATCTGGAGGAAATCGTCGCCTCGGCGCTGGCATGGGAAGAACGCCTGAAGCGGCGCAACCTGCCACCATCCCACAACACGAAACGGGCGATGAGCGCATGACCACGAACACCCGCATACAGCTGCGCCTGCTGGCCGTGGCCCTCGCCGGCTTCACCTTTGGCTTCACGCTGGTGATGAACGCCGTTCCCGCCTCCGCCGCGGGCATGTCGCGTCTGGCGGTGGAAAGCGCCTACCGTCAGTTCATCGACGACTTCTGGCCACGCGCCCGGCGCGCCGGCATCGACCGCTCCACCTACCGTCGCGCCTTCAGCGCGAAGGCCCCCGACTGGAAGGTTATCGAGCGCCTGCACAATCAGCCGGAGTTCAAGAGTCGGCCAGCGGATTACATCGCCCGGCGCGTATCGGAGAAGCGCATCTCCGCGGGCGTGGAGAAGGGACGCATGCACGCCCGCCTGCTGCGCGCCCTGCAGGCGAAATACGGCGTGAACAGGCACATCCTGCTCGCCATCTGGGGCATGGAGAGCAACTACGGTACCCACATGGGGAACCACAACGTCATCCGCGCGCTCTCCACGCTGGCCGTGGCCGGTGGCCGCTACCGCCGCTACGCCCGCAAGCAGCTGCTGGCGGCGCTGAAGATCATCCAGGCCGGCGACATCGCCCCGGCGCAGATGCGTGGCTCCTGGGCCGGCGCCATGGGCCACACGCAGTTCATCCCCACCACCTATCTCGGTTACGCCGTGGACATCACGAAAGACGGCCGCCGTGACATCTGGAACTCGCAGGCCGATGCGCTGGCCTCCGCCGCCAACTACCTGAAGCGCCGCGGCTGGCGGCGCGGCCTGCCGTGGGGCTGGAAGGTGAGCGTTCCGGCGAAGGCCCGCCGTCTCGTCGGCCGCCGTCACGCACGCTCCATCCGCGCCTGGGAGAAGCTGGGCGTGCGCCCCGTCTTGGCGCGCAGTTTCTATGCCCGCACTGCACGCGCCTGGCTGGTGCGCCTGCCCGGCGCCGGACACTACCTCGTGACCCGCAATTTCCGCGCCCTGCTGGCCTACAACAATGCGAAGACCTACGCCGTCGCCGTGGGCCTGCTGGCCGACGCCATCGCCCGCGCCGCCTCGCGCCCGCCGGCCAACCTGCCCGTGGCCCGCGCCCGCAAGGCCGACATCAGCCCGCGCGAGAAGGCCCTGCTGCGTGAGCTCGCCGCGCAGGCCGCGGAATCCACCGCCACCGTCAAATAGGGCATGTGGAAATGAAGAGCGCCCGCCACCGGCGGTAACGGGCGCTCGTCCGATTCATGCTTGCCGGGCTCACTGCGCGGCGGCCTTTTCCCTAGCCTTATTGCTCTTGGATTTGGCTTTCTTCTTTTCCTTCTTCGCCTTGTCCTTGGCGGAAGACTTCTTTTTCTTCTTTTCCTTCTTGGCCTTGTCTTTTTTGGCCTCCTCCTTCACCTTTTTGGTATCGGAGGACTTTTTCTTGTTCTTGTCGGATTTCTTCTTGCCACTCTTGCTTTCAGACTTCCCGGATTTTCCTTCAGACTTCTTCGTCGCAGATGCCTTTTTCTTCTCAGGAGATTTTTTCGCCCCCGCCTTGCCCTTGGCGCGGCAATAGGCATCCACCTTCACGCCATCCTTGCGGGTATAGGCCCCCACGTAAACGCAATCCTCACGCGCCTCGCAGGCGGTCTTGCTTCCCAGCTCCTTGCACGCCTTGCGCGCTTCCGCCACCTGCGCCGTCAGGCCGAAGGCGAGCACCACGGCCAGCACAGCCACCAGTTTCCGCAGCATGTAGATCATTGCGATGATACCCCCGTCATTTGCGGTTTTCACTGCACGAATGAATGGAATATGGCCCGACAGGCGGCCTGAATGCAAGTTCCGGAGCGCAAGGAGCGGTTCTGACCTCTTGCATCACCTCTTCCGGTGCTCCAAAAGTGCGACATCTCTCCGATCGCATTCACGCCTGTTTCACGGAGTCTGGACATGAGCGAGAAGAAGAGCGTGCGCAAGGTGGTGCTGGCCTATTCCGGCGGGCTGGACACCTCCATCATCCTCAAGTGGCTGCAGGAGCATTATGGCGCCGAGGTGGTGACGTTCACCGCCGATCTCGGCCAGGGCGAAGAGCTGGAAGAGGCCCGCAAGAAGGCCGAGATGCTGGGCATCCGCGAGATATACATCGAGGATCTGCGCGAGGAGTTCGTGCGCGACTACGTATTCCCCATGTTCCGCGCCAATGCCCTGTATGAGGGCGTCTATCTGCTGGGCACCTCCATCGCCCGTCCGCTCATCGCCAAGCGCCTTGTGGAGATCGCCCACGAAACCGGCGCCGACGCCATCGCCCACGGCGCCACCGGCAAGGGCAACGACCAGGTGCGCTTCGAGCTTTCGGCCTATGCGCTGGATCCGGACATCAAGGTCATCGCCCCTTGGCGCGAGTGGGATTTCAAATCCCGCTCCGACCTCATCGCCTTTGCCGAGAAGCACCAGATTCCGGTGCCAAAGGACAAGCGCGGCGAGGCACCCTTCTCGGTGGACGCCAACCTGCTGCACTCCTCCTCCGAGGGCAAGATACTGGAAGATCCGTGGCAGGAGCCCGCGCCATATGTTTTCCAGCGCACCGTTTCGCCCATGGAAGCGCCGGACGAGCCGGAGGA
>JALUAB010000137.1 GCA_027051195.1 Hyphomicrobiales bacterium | reverse complement strand
CCCGCTGCTCTACGCCTCCGGCGCGGTGACCCGCGGCGACCTGCAAGGCGCGCTGGAAGAGGCCGGGTTCGAAGTGGCGCGCGCGGTGCTCTACGAGGCGCGCCCGGCAGCGGCGCTGAACGAGGAGGCGCGGCGGGCGCTGGCCGGGGAACGGCCCGGCACGGTGGCGCTCTACTCACCGCGCTCGGCGCGCATCTGGGCACGGCTGGTGAAGGAGGCCGGGCTGGCGCAACGGGCGGCGCGCTGGCGGCACGCCTGCCTGTCGCAGAACGTGGCGATGGCGCTGCGCGAAGACCTGCCGGAGGCGGCGGGGTGCATCGCCGTCTCGCCAGCGCCGCGGGAAGAGGCTATGCTGTCCATGCTCGGGCTGGGCTGACCCGGCCGTTTCTTCAAGAGGTGCCGTGCGATGCGCTGGCTGCCGCTCATCTTCCTGCTCGCCATCGTCGTGGTGCCGGCGGTGGAAATCGCCACCTTCATCCAGGTGGGCGGGCGCATCGGCGCGCTGGCGACCATCCTGCTCACCATTTTCACCGCCGTGCTGGGAATCCTGCTGGTGCGGCTGCAGGGCTTCCTCGCGCTGACAGACCTGCACCGGGCAATGGCGGAAGGGCGGGCGCCGTTCGCGGAGATGCTCTCCGGCGCGCTGCTGCTGCTGGCGGGCGTCTGCCTGCTGATTCCGGGCTTCGTGACGGACGGTATCGGGTTTCTGCTGCTCATTCCGCCGCTGAGGCGGGCGCTGGCGCGGCTGCTGGCGAACGCGCTGTTCCGCCCCGTGCCGGCCACACGGCCGGGCGCCAGCGTCATCGAGGTGGAGGTGGTGGAGGTGCACGACGCGAAAAGGCCGGACGACGACCTGCCGCCTAAGCTGCCACGGCGGTGATTGACGTTCACGCCGGGACTTTCGGGGCGGCGGCGCGCACCGGGGCATCCACGTGATCGGCGAAGCGGGCGAAGTTCTCGTTGAACATCTCCACCAGCCGCGCCGCCTGCGCATCGTAGGCGGCGGGATCCTTCCACGTGCCGCGCGGGTCGAGCAGGGCCGGATCGACGCCGGCTATCTCTTTCGGCACGGCGAAGCCGAAGAACGGATCGGTGCGGTATTCCGCGGCCTTGAGCGCGCCGGAGAGCGCCGCGTGCAGAATGGCGCGGGTTTCCTGGATGGGCATGCGGTAGCCGTCGCCGTAAGGGCCGCCCGTCCAGCCGGTGTTGACCAGCCAGCAATCGGCGCCCGTGGCCGCCAAACGCTGTTTCAGCATATTGCCATAGACGGCCGGATGCCGCGGCATGAAGGGCGCGCCGAAACAGGCGGAGAAGGTGGCCTGCGGCTCGGTGACGCCCTTTTCGGTGCCCGCCACCTTGGCCGTATAGCCGGAAAGGAAGTGGAACATGGCCTGTTCCGGCGTCAGCCGGGCGATGGGCGGCAGCACGCCGAAGGCGTCCGCGGTGAGGAAGATGACGTTTTCCGGCTGTCCGGCCATGCCGGTTTCCGAGGCGTTGGGGATGTAATGCAGCGGATAGGCGGCGCGGCCGTTTTCCGTGTAGCGGTCGTCGGAGAAGTCCGGCGTGCGCACGTCGTCGAGCACCACGTTTTCCAGAATGGTGCCGAAACGGCGGCAGGCGGCGTGGATCTCCGGCTCCGCCTTCGGCGAGAGATTGATGGTCTTGGCGTAGCAGCCGCCCTCGAAATTGAAGATGCCGTTGTCCGACCAGCCGTGCTCGTCATCGCCGACGAGGATGCGGGTGGCATCGGAGGACAATGTCGTTTTACCGGTGCCCGAGAGGCCGAAGAACAGCGCCGCATCGCCCTTCTCACCGACGTTGGCGGAACAGTGCATGGGCAGCACGTTCTGATCCGGCAGCAGGTAGTTGAGCGTGGTGAACACCGATTTCTTGATCTCGCCGGCATAGGCCGTGCCGCCAATGAGCACCGTGCGGGAGCGGAAATCCAGCGCGATGACGGTGCCGGAACGGGTGCCGTGCACGGCCGGGTCGGCACGGAAGGAAGGCGCGTGGATGATGGTGAGTTCCTCGCGGAACGTGGCCAGTTCATGCTCGTGCGGGCGGCGCAGCAGGTGGCGGATGAACAGGGCGTGCCAGGCGGTTTCCGTGACCACGCGCACGGCCAGCCGATAGGCCGGGTCGGCGCCGCCGAAGAGATCCTGCACATGCAGGGTCTTTCCCTTCAGATGCGCGAGCATGTCTGCCTTCAGCCGCGAGAAGTGGGCCGGACTCATGGCGGCGTTGTTGTCCCACCACACGGTATTCTCGGTGAGATCGTCGCGCACGACGAACTTGTCGTTGGCAGAGCGGCCGGTGTGCTCACCTGTGAGCGTGCGCAGGGCGCCGTCCACGGTGATGACTCCTTCACCGTTCCGCACCGCCAGCTCGAACAGCTCCGGTTCGAACAGGTTGTGAATGACGCGCTCGGCGCCGCCGAACAGTTCCGAATCCAGCGGATTGTCTTGATTGAAACGGCCCTGGTGCTGCATGGATTGGCCTCCCCGTTGCGAGGCTGTTGCGGTGGGACGCGCCCAATATGCGCCATTTGACGGAGCGCGACAAGCTGTCGCATCGGCGAATGGTGAAAGATTTCGCGCACCGCTGCCATGCGCCCGACACATGACCCGAAACCGCCGCTTGCAAGCGCCGCGCAGACTCCCGCCATGGCCGCCGAGGCCGGCGTGCGGCTTGACAGGAGGGGGGCGAGGGCGCAGTGAAGCCACAATGGAAGCTGCGTATCGGAGGGGCCGGGACATGACGAACGATAGCGCGCGGTACGACGTGCTGGGCATCGGCAACGCCATCGTCGATGTGCTGGCGCACGTGGAAGAGGAGTTCCTCATCCGCCACGAC
>JALUAB010000136.1 GCA_027051195.1 Hyphomicrobiales bacterium | reverse complement strand
CAGGCCGAGTTCGTATGGTGCCAGGAAGAGCCGTGGAACATGGGCGCGTGGAACTTCGTGGAGCACCATCTGGAATGGGTGCTCACCACCATCGACGCGAAGCAGAAACGACCGGCCTATGTCGGCCGTCCGGCTTCGGCCTCGCCGGCCACCGGCTATTACCGAAAGCATCTGAAGGAACAGCAGAGTCTGCTGGAACAGGCGTTGGGCGAAGAGCCTATTGTCGGCCGCGCCTGGGGCTCCAGCATCGTCTGATGGACCGAGATGGAGGATACACCATGCAGCCCCGCGTCCCCGCGCGATCTCCTGCTTCCCACATTATCGGGAGGTTGGGCGGGGGCGCGGGGCGGTGGGCGGCCCAATGAAAAGGGACACTGAACCATGAGCATCGAGGTGAAGGTGCCGAGCCTTGGCGAATCGGTGAGCAGCGCCACCGTCGGCCGCTGGCTGAAGAAACCGGGCGAGGCGGTGGCGCAAGACGAGCCGTTGGTGGAGCTGGAAACGGACAAGGTGACGGTGGAGGTGCCGGCCCCGAAAGGCGGCGTGCTGAAGGACGTGCTGGCCGAAGAGGGGAGGGATGTGGAAGTCGGCGCCGTTCTCGCCCGCATCGAGGAAGGCGAAACGGCCGTTGCAACGGCGCCGGTGGAAACGGAAGAGAAGGCCGCGGCGGCACGGAAGGAAGAAGAGGAAGCATCGCCGTCCTCTACAGAGAAGCCCACCCCCGAGAAGAAGAAGGCTCCAACGGAAGAGCCTGCCGCCCCCACCCCGGCCGCCGGCGTGAAGGCCCGCATCTCGAAGGCGGAAGCGCTGGCGCGGATGACCCGGCCGCGTCCCTCCCCGGCCGCACCCGCCACGCAGGCCGGCACTCCCATCCCGCCGCCGCAGCAGGTGGTGCGCACGCCCCGCCGCGTGCCGCCGCAGGATGCGGAACGCGAGGAACGGGTGAAGATGTCGCGCCTGCGCATGACCATCGCCCGGCGCCTGAAGGAGGCGCAGAACACCGCCGCCATGCTCACCACTTTCAACGAGGTGGACATGACGGAGGTCATTGCCCTGCGCCAGCAGTATCGCGAGCTGTTCCAGCGCAAGCACGGGGTGAAGCTGGGCTTCATGAGTTTCTTCGTGCGCGCCGTCACCCACGCGTTGAAGGAGATCCCGCAGCTCAACGCCGAGATCGACGGTGACGAGATCATCTACAAGAACTACTACCACATCGGTGTCGCCGTCGGCACCGAACGCGGCTTGGTGGTGCCGGTGGTGCGCGAGGCCGACACGCTCTCGCTGGCCGAGATCGAGAAGACTATTGCCGACTTCGCCCAGCGCGCGCGCTCCGGCACGCTCAAGCTGGAAGAGATGACCGGCGGCACCTTCACCATCACCAACGGCGGCGTCTATGGCTCGCTGATGTCCACGCCCATCCTCAACCTGCCACAGACGGGCATTCTGGGCATGCACAAGATCATGCAGCGGCCGATGGTGATGGAGGACGGCAGCATTCAGGCCCGGCCCATGATGTACCTGGCGCTGTCCTACGATCATCGCATCGTGGACGGGCGCGAGGCCGTCACCTTCCTGGTGCGGGTGAAGGAGTTTCTGGAAGACCCGAAGCGGCTGATTCTGGATCTGTGAACCTGCGGGTGGACAGCAAGGGAGAACAGGGAATTGATTTCATGCCGAGCCTCGGCGGGTTCTCCTGTTCGTCATGCCCGGGCTTGTCCCGGGCATCCAGGGCAACAAGCCATGGGATGCATGGATTGCGTGGTGTGCACGACTGACATCAGAGCATGCGGCCCTGGATTGCCGGCATGAAGCCGGCAATGACGGAGAAAGGAAAACGGGAACATGACAGCAGCAGGGGAGAGTAGCGCATGACCGACCGCATCGACGTGCTCATCATCGGCGCCGGACCGGGCGGCTACGTGTGCGCCATCCGCTGCGCCCAGCTGGGTCTGAAGGTGGCCGTGGTGGAACGCCGCGAAACGCTGGGCGGCACCTGTCTCAACGTCGGCTGCATTCCCTCCAAGGCGCTGCTGCACGTTTCCGAGCGCCTGGAAGAGGCGCGCGAGCACTACGCCGAGATGGGCATCGTCGGCTGCACGCCGCGCGTCGATGTCGCCCAGCTCATGGCCTACAAGAACCAGGTGGTGGAGGCCAACGTCCGGGGCCTCGCCGCCCTCTTCAAGAAGAACGGCATCGCCCATCTGCCCGGTACCGCCCGCATCATCGCGCCGGACGCGGTGGAGATCGTGGACGTGCCGGGCGAGGAGCCGCTGGTGGTCTCCGCCGGCGCCATCGTCATCGCCACCGGCTCCGCCCCCGTCACGCTGCCCGGCGTGGAGATGGACGGCGAGCGCGTGGTCACCTCCACCGAGGCACTCTCCTTCGACGCCGTGCCCGCCTCATTGGCCGTCATCGGCGGCGGCATCATCGGGCTGGAGCTGGGCTCCGTCTGGCGGCGGCTCGGCGCGGAGGTCACCATAATCGAATACGATGATGCTATCCTGCCCGGCTGGGACGCCGACATCCGCAAAACCCTGCAACGCGAGCTGAAGAAACAGGGCATGCGGCTGCTCACCGGCCATGCCGTAACCGCCGCACGGGCAGACAACGGCGCCGCGCTGGTGGAGATGGAGAAGCGCAAGGACGGCACCACCCACACGCTACGCGCCGAGCGCGTGCTCATGGCCGTGGGCCGCCGCCCCTACACCGAGGGACTGGGGCTGGAAAACGTCGGCATCGAGCCGGACGAGCGTGGCTTCATCCCCGTCAACGATGCCTTCGAGACTTCAGCCAAGGGTATCTACGCCATCGGCGATGTGATCGGCGACCCGATGCTCGCGCACAAGGCGGAAGAGGAGGGCTACGCACTGGCCGAACTGC
>JALUAB010000135.1 GCA_027051195.1 Hyphomicrobiales bacterium | reverse complement strand
GCTCGCCGACGAAGCCCGCGCCGGCGTCCTCTTCCGGCACCTTGAGATCGTCCACGGCGGTGTAGAAGTCACTCTCCACCTCCACGCGGTTGGTGGTGATGGCATGGGCGATCTGCACCGCGGCCTCGCGGTTGTAGTGCGGATCATCCGCCAGCATGCGGCCGAACATGGCGATGTCGGCGGCACCATCGGCATGCCTGAGGATTTCCTTCTTGAGCGTGCCGGGTTCGGGTTCCTCACCAGCCAGCATCCGCTCCGCCCATTCCAGCGCACGCTCCTTTTCCTCCGGCGAGACAAAGGCCAGTTGCTCCAGGTCGAGGGGCCTGTCGGCCCTCTCCTTCTTTACCTTGCCGAAGACATCCGCCACCTTGCGGGCGATTTCCACCGCCCTTTTCCCGTCCGCTCCCCTTTCCAGCAGGTAGTCATGGATGATGCGGCCAATGCGCTGGGTGCGCTGGCCCATGTGGCCGGCGAGAGCATCGCGAAAGCTCTCGCTGGTGCGGATGGCGCGCTTGAGCGCCTGCGAGGAAATGCGCATGCGTTCGGCATTGCCGAAGCGGGCGGTCTTGGGACGGCCGAGATCATCACGATTGGGGTTGGAGGGCGGGTAAGTCGTGAGCAGGTGCAGCTGAACGAAACGGCTCATTGGTGATTCTCCTCTTCGTGCCGGGTCTTCATGCTTCGGCCTGTTCGGCCTCTCCGGTTGTCTCTTCGCCCGAGGACGGGCTGGCGAAGGCCGCCTGCCAGTAGGCGTATGTCCAGCGGACGCGGGTATCGTCGTTCCAGCGCAACATGGCGTGGGAGATGTCGGCGACATTGGCCTCGCCCCTCAGCAGCTGCACGGCGGCGCGCATCTGGCGCATGAGGTCGATCGGGGTGCGCGCGGCCAGCAGGCGGCGGAATCGCAGGTCGGACATGGCGGCACTTTCCTGTCCCTTCCGCGGGCCGAGAAGTGTTGCCATCTCCGGGTCGCTCACGTTGTTTCTCACGTGGGCCAGCACGGCGGCGAGAGCGCCGGCAAACTGCAATTGCAAGGGAGGCGTTCGTTCGTTCATGCCCAGCATTTGCGCCAGCTGCACCGCGCGGGCCTCTGCCAGCGCCTGAAGCGGTGAGGCGGCACGGCGGAGGCGGGCACGGGCGGCGGCATCGCCGCCGTTGCGCGATTCCTCTCCCGTTTCCCCCTGGCCATTGAGTGCCTGCCACCAGGCAAACGCCACCTGCCCTTCCCTGCTCCAGTGCGTCATGTCGCATACACTCCGTTCATACTGCTGCCGGTTCCTCGTTGGGGAGGTGGAGAATCCCGTAGAGCTTCTTCCGCCCCCTGACGTCATAAAGACCGCTCATGAGCTTCCTGCGCCCCTCGATGACCCGCCGCGCGCGCTTCTGATCCAGCGGATCGAAGGTGGCGATTTCATCGAACAGGCGCGTGGCCTCGGGCCGGAGATGGTTCAGCCATCGACGGGCCAGGGCAATGTGGTCGGCCTCTTCGTCGCGGGCACAGTGGTCGAGAATCCGGTGAAACTCTTCCTCCGTGCTGCCGTAGAACTCCTCGTGTGTGGCGGTGATGAGGGTGGAATCCGCCTTCGGCCTGCTGCTGCCATCGGCCATGGCTGTCTGCAGCGAGGAAACCAGGAGGGACGCGACGTGCTCGGCGCCCAGCACCATGCGACGGGCCAGAGCGTCAAGATCCCGCTGGCGCTGGGCATCCGCGGCCAGGTGCAGGGGCTGCTCGTCCATGACGAAATCCAGCGGGCGCATGTTGCTCATGGCCCAGCCCGCGGCCAGCAGGCGGGGCTGGCCCAGCCCGTACAGACGATAGCCGCGTTCCTGGCGATACAGCGCCACCACCCGGGCGGGCATGCGTGTGTCCCGCTCATCGCCGGTGACCACGGCCAGCCAGTTGCGGTAGCCGAAGCGGCCGGGTTGCGGGTGCAGGGCGAAACTTTCAGCATCTTCCGGCTTCTTGCGATAATAGGGGCTGAGCGGATGCCGCCACTGGCCGTAATTCACGCCATACGGGCGCGTGACGTATCCCGATGCGGGGCCGGAATCCTCGATACCCAGCAGGTCGCAGGTGCATCCGTCATCAGCTGAAAACCGCAGGCGCATGCGCCGGGGCATGCCGAAAAAGGCCTGCAGGGGATGCACGCGCGGGTCCGTTTCGCTCAGCTCCTGCCCCTTCTCCGAGGTGATGGTGGGCGCCAGCCAGGGGAAGATGCGCGGCAGGTCTTCCTCGTGCCAGCGGGTATCGGCGCCGGCAGGCAGGACATTGGCCCAGAGAATGTGCCAGAGGGAGGTCTGCGAGGCGCCTTCCGGCCATGGCGGCGGGAGGATCAGCGTCGTCAGCGGCCCGCCACCACGCATGGAGGTGCGGTGGCCGGCGCCGCCGCTGGGAGCGAACTGCTGCAGGGCATAAAGCGCCATGGCGGCGGCGGCGCGGGAAAGGCAGCGGTAGCGATTTCGCCGCACCATCAGATCGGCGTTCTTCCGGGCGGTGTTTTCTCCGGCGGAGTCGATGAAGAGACCGTCGAGCGCGCTTTCGTCTCCCTCCAGTTCTTCGAAATCCTGTTCGAAGCGGGGGCCTTCGCCATCCACCACGAAAGCGCCCCGAAGAGGCTTCATGGCCTCGCGCAGCTCTTCTGGCGCGGGCGGCTGCAGGTAGAACCTGTGCCAACCGGCGGTGTCCACCGGGGGCATGGCCGCGGAGAGAATACCGATGAGCAGCTCCAGCGTGGCCACGTTGAGGTCCGGCCGCGGCCAGTCCGGAGTGACAATGGCATGCTCCGCATCCCAGCCGGCAGGAATGTCCGCAATGGAGACGATATCCCGCGTGCCATCGCGCCGGCGAACCGGCAGCCAGGAGACTTCCAGAAGGTTCAGAGG
>JALUAB010000134.1 GCA_027051195.1 Hyphomicrobiales bacterium | reverse complement strand
CATGGCAGCGCCCCCCGAAATGGGTGGGCGCAGCATATACGGCGGGGGCTGAAAATGCCGTAAACGCAAAAGAGCCGGAGCGAAAACCGAAAAAGCCCGCCCCGGAGCGGGAGCGGGCGAAAGGAAACCCCGCCGGCCGCGAGGCAGGCGGGGTTCCGATGGCATCGGCTACCGATTAGTAGCTGCCCATCTTGCTTGCCACTTCCGTGAAGGTGGCGGAGATCTTGGACTTGATGGACGGCATCACGGCCACCAGAGCCAGACCCGTCGCGGCCACGATCAGACCATACTCGATGGCGGTGGCGCCGGACTCATCGTTCAGAAAACGAGCAACCTTGTTCATGTCACTTACTCCTCAGTTTCACTTGCACACTCGCTCGGAAAGGAAAGAGTGGTCTTCCGTTCCCGACGCACGTGCACTCTACGCCATCCCCGCTTAAGGCCGGTTGAAACGAAAGATTGCAATTTTATCCATCCGGCGATTTGCCGAACATGGTTTCCGAACCCTTGATGGCGGCACACCGCGGCATTGCCTTTCCCGCCCCGGAGCGGGTGGCCGGTTTGCCCATTCATTCGTGAACGGCCATGAAAAAGGCCCGGAAGGGAGACTTCCGGGCCGGCGTGCATTCTTTCTCCAGTTTCAGGTGGCGTTCGCATCCGCCCGGCGTTGCCAATCCGCCAGCATGCGCGCGGCGGGACGCTGCAACGCCCAGCGCGCCGCGTATCCGGCCAGCCACCAGCCCACGATGGCGATAGCGATGCCGGCATAGGCATCCACGGCGTAGTGCCAGCCCAGCCACACGGAGCCGATGGCGATGCTGACGGCGTAGGCGGTGAACAGCCAGCCGGCAAGGCGGCCGAACCGCCAGGCCAGCAATGCCACCAGCACGGCCTGCGCGTTATGCATGGAGGGAAAGGCCGAAATGCCGCCGAGCTCCACGTTGTGTTCCAGGTAGTAACGCCAGAGCATGTCCTGGGTTTTCAACGCCCAGATGGGCCAGTCCTTCGCCAGCTCGCGCAGGTGCGCCATGAGCGGCTCGTAGGGATTCGGCGACAGGCCCAGGCGCTCGAAATAGGCCGGGCCGGCGGAAGAGAAGGCCAACGCCAGGAAGCTGCCGCCGATGATCCAGATGAACAGGAAGGCGTAAAGAAAGCGCACTGCATCATACGAAAGCCTGCGCATGCCCACCGCCCAGAGCAGCGACCCGATGGCCACGAAGAACCAGAAATTGTAAGAAAAGTTGATGGCGAAGGTGGCCAGGCCGGAAGACAGCAGCGGCGCCATCCACTCCCATGGCTGACGGCCCGCGTGTAACCAGGCGTCCGCCCGCATGAAGGTTTCATCCCAGGCGAATGGCTGCAGGTAGGCGATGTTGCCCTTGAACACCGCAAAGAACTTCAGGAACAGGTAGAAAGTGGGAAAAAGGATCAGCAGGTTCAACAATCGCACCCTGTCGCCGACGATGTCGATGACATCCCGCACGAGCTGGCGCAGGGGACTCTTCGGCATTCCATATCGCGCCCAGTACACGAGCCGCCAGATGACAAACGCGGGAGCTGCTGCCGCCAGCAACATCGCGGCGCTTTTCATCGCGCCGACGGGGTTGGGCAGGTCCTGCCACGAATTGCCCGTGATCTGCCAGGTGAGTGCGCCGTAGGCCATTACCAGCAGCCACAGGGGTGCATGGGCGCGGACAGAAAGGGTGAGCGCGGCAAGGAGGGAATCCCTGCCGTCCGTCACTGCCATGCGGCGCTGTTCCAGCGCCTCAGCGTTCGTGGTTTCCATTCCTTTGTCCCCTGACTCTCGGTATGCCGCCTATCCGGCCAGTATGGAACCGGGATTTTAAGATAGGGTTGTCAGGGAGATCGCCGGCACCAATGAAAAACCCCGCCGGCCGCGAGGCAGGCGGGGTTCCGATGGCATCGGCTACCGATTAGTAGCTGCCCATCTTGCTTGCCACTTCCGTGAAGGTGGCGGAGATCTTGGACTTGATGGACGGCATCACGGCCACCAGAGCCAGACCCGTCGCGGCCACGATCAGACCATACTCGATGGCGGTGGCGCCGGACTCATCGTTCAGAAAACGAGCAACCTTGTTCATTTTTCCACTCCTTCAAATTTTGCTCACATTGCACACAGGCCCGAGGTGAGCGATCGTTGAAAAATACCGTTCACCCCCGAACCGAGGGCCAATCTAATGAAGGGGAATTAAGATCAGGTAAAATGAAAAAAGCACAATTGCTTGAACTAACAATAGCCAATGCATGGTAAATAAATTGTTTAACTATAGACCATTTTAATGATTCCCATTATCACCACAATACTACAAAAATAATTATTGCGAGTATTCATTATCCAGCTCCCGTCAGGAGGGAAGGCGAATTGAGTTTGGCCAACAAAAGGGATATCTGGTATGAACCATTCCAGACCGGCCCGCAGCCGGTGGGTCCGCCTCTTGCTTGCGGACGGGGAAGCGGGAGAAGCGTGATGAGCGAGGAATATTCCGTCGAAGGCAAGACGCTGCTGCTGGTGGATGACGACCGGCCCTTCCTGCGCACGCTGGCTCGGGTGATGGAGAAGAAGGGCTTCGCCGAGGTGCGCACGGCGGAAACGGTGGCGGCGGCGCTGGAGGAAGTGCAGTCCAACCCGCCGGATTACGCGGTGGTGGACATGCGACTGGAGGACGGCAACGGGCTGGACGTGATCGAGGCCCTGGCCAAGACGCGGCCGGATGCACGGGGTATCGTGCTCACCGGTTATGGCAACATCGCCACAGCGGTGACGGCGGTCAAGCTGGGGGCCATCGACTATCTCGCCAAGCCGGCGGATGCGGACGCCATCTTCAAGGCGCTGGTGGCGGAGCCGGGCACCAAGGCGGCGCTGCCGGAAAATCC
>JALUAB010000133.1:11096-45450 GCA_027051195.1 Hyphomicrobiales bacterium | reverse complement strand
CATCGCCGTGCAGGAAGCGTTTCTGCCTTTCGCTGCGCTCCCATGCCGAAAGCCCGGCGTGGTAAGCCAGCGCGTCGATCCCCTTGCCGCACAGCCATTCGGCCGTCTCCTCCGCCTGCCGGCGCGAAAGGCAATAGACGATGCCCGAATGCCCCTCGTGCCGTTCCCGGATGAAGCGCAACAGCTCCGTCTTTCCGGCGCCCGCGCCCGCCACCCGGTAGTGGATGTTGGGCCGGTCGAAGGAGGCGATGAAGACGCGGGCCTCTTCCAGCCGCAGGTGGCGGATGATGTCGCGGCGGGTGCGCTCGTCGGCGGTGGCGGTGAGCGCGATGCGCGGCACATCAGGGAACAGCTCCGCCAGCCGCTCCAGCTGGCGGTATTCAGGGCGGAAGTCGTGCCCCCACTGGGAGACGCAATGGGCCTCGTCGATGGCGAAAAGCGCCAGCGGCGATTCGGCGAGCAGCGCCAGCGTGCGCTCCTGCATCAGCCGCTCCGGCGCGACGTAGAGCAGGTCGAGAAGGCCATGGCGCACGGCGTCCTCGATGCGCCGCATTTCATGGAAATCCAGCGTGGAGTTGAGAAAGGCCGCCTGCACACCGAGTTCCCGCAAGCCCAGCACCTGGTCTTCCATCAACGCGATGAGCGGCGAGACGACCACCCCCACGCCGGGCCGCAGCATGGCGGGCAGCTGGTAGCACAACGACTTGCCACCGCCGGTGGGCATGAGCAGGAAGGCGTTTTCACCGCGCAGCAGCGCCGCCACCACGTCGGCCTGCAAGGGACGGAAGTCCTCGTGGCCGAACACCCGGGATAGCAGCTCCCGGGCGCGCTCCATGTCCACCGCCTGGTTCATCCGCCGTTGCCCCCCGCCCTTCGCTGTGCCAGTGATAACCGGCCGCGCGAGGGAATGTAAACGCCATGACCGAAGTGCTGATGATGGCCGCGCCCGCTTCCGGGCAGGGCAAGACGGTAATCACCGCCGCCCTGCTGGCGCTGCTGCGCGCGCGGGGGGTGGCGGTGGCCGCCGCCAAGGTGGGGCCGGACTACATCGACCCGGCCTTTCATGCCGCCGCGACCGGCCGCGAGGTCGTCAACCTCGACCCGTGGGCCATGGGCCGCGCGGAGCTGGCGGCGCGGCTGCGGGCGCAGGCGGCGGATGCCGAGATGCTGCTCATCGAGGGCGTGATGGGCCTGTTCGATGGCGCCGCCCTGCACGCCCCCGCCGAGGCGCGTCCGGCCAACCTCTGCGACATGAAGGAACCCGAAGCCGCGCCCGGCACGGCGAACCCCGCCGCGCTCACCGGCATTGGCTCCAGTGCCGATCTCGCCGCCATGTTCGGCATTCCCGTGCTCATGGTGCTGGACGCCTCGCGCATGGGTGCTTCCGCCGCCGCCCTGCTGCACGGGTTCGCCAGCCTGCGGCCGGACGTGCGCATCGCCGGCGTCATCCTCAACCGGCTGGGCACGCCCCGCCACGGCGAGATGCTGGCCCATGTCATCGAGGAGGTCACTGGCCTGCCGGTGGTGGGGCGTTTCCTGCGCGACGAGGAATTGACCCTTCCCTCGCGCCACCTGGGCCTGGTGCCTGCGGGTGAACACCCGGAGCTGGCCGCGTGGCTGAAGCACGCCGCCGAGTGCGCGGCGGAGTCCGTCGCCCTGTGCCGGCTGGCCAATCTCACCCGCCCGCTGGCGCTGGACGGCGCGCCCAACGAGGCCCCTGCCCTGCCGCCGCTGGGCCAGCGCATCGCCATCGCGCGGGACGAGGCCTTCTGCTTCACTTATGCGCACCAGCTCATGGACTGGCGCGCCGCCGGGGCGGAGATCACCTTCTTCTCGCCGCTGGCCGACGAGGCGCCGGATGCCACCGCCGGCGCCATCTTCCTTCCCGGCGGCTACCCGGAGCTGCACGCAGGGAAACTCGCCGCCGCCCGCAATTTCTGCGACGGGCTGCGGCGGGCTGCCGAGCGCGGCGCGTTGATCTACGGCGAATGCGGCGGCTACATGGTGCTGGGCCGCGGGCTGGTGGATGCCGACGGCGCGGCACACGCCATGTGCGACCTGCTGCCCCATGCCACCAGCTTCGCCGACCGGCGCCTGCATCTGGGCTATCGGCAACTGGAGCACAGCGGCGCCCTGCCCTGGCCAAATCGCCTGCGCGGGCACGAGTTCCATTACGCCACCACCGTCTGGCGGGACGAGGCCGCGCCCGCCCTGTTCACCGCCCGAGATGCGGCGGGCAACGACCTGCCGCCCATGGGCCTGCGCGTGGGCACCGTCATGGGCAGCTTCGCGCACGTCATCTCCCGCGCGCCCGTGCCGGAGGGAGGCGCCCCATGAGCGCGCGGGTCATCATGATACAGGGCACCGGCTCGCACGTGGGCAAGAGCCTCATCGTCTCCGGGCTGTGCCGGGCCTTCGCCAACGCCGGGCTGTCCGTGGCCCCGTTCAAGCCGCAGAACATGTCCAACAACGCCGCCGCCACCGCCGACGGCGGCGAGATCGGCCGCGCCCAGGCCCTGCAGGCGCAGGCGGCGCGCCGCGCCGCCGTTGCCGACATGAATCCGGTGCTGCTGAAGCCCGAAAGCGAGGGCGGCGCGCAGGTGATCGTGCAGGGGCGCCGCGCCGCCACCATGAGCGCGCGGGACTACTTCCGTAACCGTGCGCGCTTCATGCCGGCGATCCTCGAGAGCTTCGCCCGCCTGTGCCGCACCTCCGACCTCGTCATCGTCGAGGGCGCCGGTTCGCCGGCGGAGGTGAACCTGCGCGACGGCGACCTCGCCAACATGGGCTTCGCGCGGGCGGTGAACGCGCCCGTGGCGTTGGTGGGGGACATTCACCGCGGCGGCGTCATCGCCAGCATCGTGGGCACGCTGGCGGTGCTGGAGGAGGAAGATGCCGATCGCATAAAGGGATTCATCATCAACAATTTCCACGGCGACCCTGAACTGTTTCTTGAAGGTATGCACTGGCTGGAGGAGCGCACGCACCGCCCCTGCCTCGGCGTCGTGCCACATTTCCCGGACGCCGCGAAGCTGCCGGCGGAAGACAGCCAGGCGCTGGAGCAGGCAGCCGCCCATGTCCCCGCGCCCCCGGCCAACCCCACACCCATCATATCGGGGGTTGGGCGGGGGCGCGGGGTGGTGGGCGGCCCCATTAAAATCGCCGTGCCGCGGTTTCCCCGCATCGCCAACTTTGACGACCTCGACCCGCTCTCCCACGAACCGGAGGTGGATCTCGTCTTCGTGCGCCCCGGCGAGCCCCTGCCCGGTGATGCCGATCTCATCATCCTGCCGGGCAGCAAGTCCGTGGCCGCCGACCTCACCTTCTTCCGCGAGCAGGGCTGGCACATCGACCTCGCCGCGCACGTGCGCCGCGGCGGGCGCGTGCTGGGCATCTGCGGCGGATACCAGATGCTGGGAAGGCGCATCGGCGACCCCCACGGACTGGAAGGCCCGGCGGGCGAAAGTGTGGAGGGCCTGGGCCTGCTGGATATCGTCACGGAGCTTTCGCCGGAGAAGACCACGCGCGGCGTGTGGGGCGTGCACCTGCCCACCAACACGCCGCTGAAAGCCTACGAGATTCATCTTGGCCGCACCACGGGCGCGGACACGGCGCGGTCCTTCGCCCGGCTCAAGGATGGCTCACTGGACGGCGCACACTCGGAGGACGGCCGCATCGCCGGCACCTACCTGCACGGGGCCTTCGCCTCCGACACCTTCCGCCGCGCGTATCTCGCGCAATTCGGCGTCATGAGCTTCGGCGGGGGCCACATGAAACGGGTGGAAGAGGCTCTGGAAGGGCTGGCGCGGCATCTGGCCGATCATCTCGACCTGGAAGCCCTGTGGGAAATGGCGGCCGAACCGAAGCTGCCCTGAGCTTCTGCTATCCTGCCTGCATGAGCATCGATTCGGACAACGGCACGCCGGCACGGGCCACCTACCGCGAGCAATGGCTGGCCCGTGCCCGCGCCTGGCCGAGGCGCCACTGGCCGTGGGATCTCGCCGCCTTCCTGTGGGGGCTGGCGGAGGCCACCGTTTTCTTCCTGGCGGCGGAAATCCTCATCACCTGGCTGGCGCTCTCCAACCCGCTGCGCGCCCTGCGCGCCGCCCTGTTCGCGCTGGCGGGCGGCATCATCGGCGCCGCCATCCTCTATTACTGGGGCGGGCGCGACCCGTTTTCCGCCATGACGCTGCTTTCCGCCCTGCCCGGATTGACGCCGGAGATCCTGAGCGCCGCCGAGGAAGCGCTGATGAACAACGGCCTGTGGGCGCTGCCCGATGGTGTGCTTTCTCCTGCCACCGGCAAGGCGCAGGCCATCTACGCGCAGGCGCTGGGCATAGGCATCGTGCCGTTCCTGGCGGTGTATGCCGCCGTGCGTGCATTCCGGCTGCTGCTGGCGGGCTGCATTACCCTCTGCATCGGCGGCGCCCTGCAATGTTTCCTGCCGCGCAAGGTGGTCATCCTGTTATGGGCGCTGGCGTGGGCGGCGATCTACTGGGGGGTCCTTCTCACCTGAATGCGCGCCCGAGCGTTGCGCCGCCGCCACACCGGACGCGGAAGTTGCTCTTCCTTGCCGCCATGCCGCCGCAAATGCCATGCAGAATGGGCTAAAAGGGAGCGCTCAATCATCCATCGGGGGAAGAAAAATCGATGATGGCCATACCGGCACGCCGCCCGCAGCATACGCCGGCCCGCGCCCTGCCCTGGGCGCTGGCCTTGCTTCTGACTGCCTGCGCCGGCGGACAGGACCTTGAACTACAGGGTGATTCTCGTGACATCGCGCTGGTGGTGGACGCCGCTTCCGGCGGTGTCGGCAGCGCCGGAAACATCACCGGCACCATCGAAAAGGTTTCTCCTTCCTTCGTCACTCTGGTCATTCGCAAGCCGCGGAATACCTCGGGCGGCAGTTTCGGCCCGGCCAGGGGCGTGGCCTCGGGCAGCGGATTCTTCATCAACGCCGCCGGTCATGTCATGACGGCCGGGCATGTCGCCGTATCGCCGGGGCTGAAGGCATCCGCCCGCGCCGCCGACGGCCGCGTGCACGATGGCAAGGTGGTGGCCGTTTCCACTGCGCCGGACATCGGGCTGGTCGCCTTCCCGCAGCTGAAAAGCCGTCCGGTCGTTCCCGCCGCATCGCCCTGCCTGCGCAAGGGCGAACCGGTCTTTTCCCTCGGTCGCCCGCGCAAGGGCCGCGAAACCGCGCGCGTGGGCGAAGTGGTTTCCATGCGCTTCGGCACCCCGGTGCGCTATGGCCGCTTCGGTTACGACGACGCCATGGTGGTGCGCATGAACACCCACCGCGGCGAATCCGGCGGCCCGCTGTTCAACGCCCGCGGCGAGCTGGTGGGCATGGTGGTTTCCACCCTCTCCCGCGGCGGCCGGCCGCTGCGGCTGGCCCATGCCATTCCCCTGCCGCCGCTGGCGCGCTTCTACTGCGCCGTGGGCAACTGTTCGCCGCGCTGGCGCAAGCTGGCGAGCATGCGCGTGAGTGATTGCCCGGTGCGCACCGCGGCGAAATGACCCCGGGGCATGCTTGCACCAGCCGCCTTGCGGGGTCATTCTGGCCGCCGCACTCACCAGTTGCCCGAAACACGCCCATGAACACCGAATGGCTGCTCGCCTTCATCGGCTTCGCCTTCGCCACAGCCGGCACGCCGGGGCCGAACAACGCCATCATCGCCGCGGCCGCGGCCAATCATGGCCTGCGCCGGGCACTACCCGGCATATTCGGCATCTCGCTGGGTTTCTCCTTCATGATCGCCGCCGCCGGACTGGGCCTGGGCGGGCTGTTTCAGGCATACCCGCAGCTGGCTTTCTGGCTGCGCCTGCCCGCCACCGCCTTCATGCTGTGGCTGGCGTGGAAGATCGCCAGCGCAAAACCCGCCGATGATCACGAGGCGCCGGAAGGTGAACGGCGCGGTGCGGCGCCGGGCTTCTTCCAGATGGCGGCCTTCCAGTGGGTGAACCCCAAGGCCTGGGCCATGGTGCTTTCCATGATGGGCGTGTTCGCTGGTCACAACGCCGGGTTTCGTGCGGACATGCTGCTCATGGCAGCGCTGTTCGCCGTCATCGGCACCATCACCGCCGCTTCCTGGGCGCTCATCGGCCTTTTCGCCGGACGCCTGCTGAACGCCCGGCAGCTGGTGTGGTTCAACCGGATGATGGCGGCCCTGCTGGTGGGCTCGCTCGTGCTGGTGTGGACATAGCCAGCCGCAGCACCTCCTCCGGATCGTCGTCAGCGGAAAAGGCGAAGAAGTCGGCGCTTCCGTTCACCGCCGCGTCCAGCAGCAGATGATACTCGTAGCGCGGGATCTCCACCGCGCCGAAGCGCATCAGGTGTTCGGTGACGAACTGCGTGTCCAGCAGCCGGTAGCCGCCGGCATTCAGCCGTGCCACCAGGTGCGTCAACGCCACCTTGGAGGCGTCGCGTTCACGCGAGAACATGCTCTCGCCGAAGAAGGCGGCGCCCAGCGAAACGCCGTAGAGCCCGCCCACCAGCTTCCCTTCCCGCCAGCATTCCACCGAATGGGCGAAGCCGCGCTCGTGCAGGCGAATGTAGGCGGTGCGGATGGGGTCGCTGATCCAGGTGCTTCTGCGCCCCGGCCCCGGCGCGGCGCACCCGGCAATGACGCCGGCGAAGTCCGTGTTCACCCTTATCTCGAACGGCCCCTTGCGGATGGTGCGGCGCAGGCGGCGCGGCACGTGGAAGCGATCCAGCGGGATGATGCCGCGCATGTGCGGATCCACCCAGAAGACATCCGCATCGTCCGCGCCCTCTGACATGGGAAAGATGCCGGCGGCATAGGCGCGCAACAATACTTCCGGAGAAAGAAACAGTTCCGTCTTCATGAATCGCCTTTTACACCAGAATGCGCAAAGAACCACCCATCACCCTGCGCCAGCGCCTTCCTTGACCCGGTGCACGGCGCACCCTACCCTGTGTACAATGGATCTTCCGGGAGACATGGCATGACCAACGACAACATCCCGCGCGACCCCGCCGGGCTGAAGCACGCCGTGACGGCACAGACCAGCCCGGCGCTGGCGCTGGCGCTGGCCGTGCGCCAGGCGCTGCGCACGCTGCCGCTCGTCAGCCTGTGGCTGGACTGGGACGAGGAAGAGGCGCTGCCGGTGGTGCTGCCCACCATTCGTCCACTGGCCGCCAGCTACGCCATGGCGCTGGCGCAGGCGGCGCACGAGTCCGGCGGTGAAAACGCCGCCCTGCTGCCGGCGGAAACCGAAGCCGGCCTGCTGGCGGCGGACGTGGATGCCGCCATTCGTCACACCACCTCGGCCATCTCCCGCGCCACCTCGGTGGTGGCGAATCAACGCACGCAGCAGGCCTTCATGCATGCGCGCAACGCCGCCGCGGCAGCCGTGCGCGCAGCCTATGCGGCTTCTGCCGGTTCCGACCCGCAGGCCGCCGCCCGGGCGCTGGCGCAGATGGCGCAGATGTTTGATGGCTGGGACGCCATCGCCGCCGACCTCGCCGCGGCGAAGGGCAGCGGGGAGGAACCGCGCGCGCAGGCGCAATGGCTGCTGGCGCAGCCGTTGTGGATGATCGAGCGCCCCGGCTGGGCCGAACAGGGCTGGGAGGCCATGCGCGAGATCCTCAACGCGCGTGAGGGCGAACACTGGCGCGTGTGGACGGACTGGTACGAGCGCCTGCTCGACCCCGGCATCCTCGCAGAGCCGCCCACCTCGGAGGCCGAACGCCGCCGGTTGCAGATCCCGGAGGCCTTCTGGGAACAGGGGCCGGCCGTGGCCAACGAGGCCATCGCCGCGCTGCTGGCGGCGCAGGAGCGGGAGGCGTTGGCGGAAGCGAAACGGGCCTGGGAGGACGAGGGCGGGCGCAACGACGCCTGAAGACGACGCCTGCGGCCGGAAACCACGATCGCGCTCCCTCCTTGACTCAAGCCCCCGAATGCGCACCTGTGCGGGCGAACCCGTCACACAGTCGCGAACGGAAAACGCCATGCAGGACAGACCCTGGCCGCTTCTGGCATCGCTGGACAGGCCCGCGCCGCAGGAAGCGCGCGGCGCCGTCGTCGCCATCGGCAACTTCGACGGCCTGCACCGCGGCCATCAGGCGCTGCTGGAGCAGGCCCGCGCCATCGCCCGCGAGGCTGGCGCGCCGTGGGGCATGCTGACGCTGGAGCCGCACCCGCGCGACGTGTTCCGGCCGGACGAGCCGGTGTTTCGCCTGACCCCGCTGCCGATGAAGCACCGGCTGTTGCGGGCGCTGGGGGGCAACGTGCTGGCGGTGCTGCCGTTCTCGCGCGAGATGGCCATGCTGGAGGCGGAGGAGTTCGTGCGCCGATTTGTGGTGGAAGCGCTGGGCGCGACGCACGTCATCACCGGTTACGACTTCCATTTCGGCCATGGCCGCAAGGGCAATCCGGCGTTGATGCGCACGCTGGGCGAGAAATTGGGTTTCGGCGTCACCATCGTCGAACAGGTCACCAACGAGGATGGCATCGCGCCTTTTGCCTCCTCTGCCATTCGCGCGCACCTGCGTCGCGGCCATGTGGAGGCGGCGATGAAGGAGCTGGGCTACTGGTGGATGGTGGAAGGTGAGGTGGTGCCCGGCGAGGCGCGCGGCCGCGAAATGGGCTTTCCCACCATCAACATGCGGCTGCCCGCCGGAGCCGAACCGAAGGAAGGCATCTACGCCATGCGCGTGCGCCCGGCCGGTGATCATCCGGAGGGGCACGGCATGCCCCTGCCGGGCGGCCTGCCCGCCCTGCCACATTCCTCCGGCTGGTTCGGCGCCGGTTACGTGGGCCGCCGTCCCACCTTCGAAACGGATGGCCGGCGTCTGCTGGAGGTGCACCTGCTGGACTTCTCCGGCGATCTTTATGGCGCGCGCCTGTGCGTGGATTTCGTCGGTTTCATCCGCGAGGACAGGAAATTCGACAGCGCCGCCGAGCTGGAGCGGCAGATGGAGGCGGACATCGCCACCATCCGCGCCTACCTCTCCTCGCTGGTGGAGCACGATCCGGCCACCCGCTGGGAACTGGGCCGCATGCAGCACGAAGGGCGGCTGTAAGAGCCCCTACCGCGGCAGCTTCACCATGTCGATGTTCAGCGCCTTCATGTGCGCGCGCAGGGTATTGCGGTTGATGCCCAGGAGCTGCGCCGCCTTCACCTGGTTGCCGCCGGTGGCGGCCAGCGCCGCGGCGATCAGCGGGCGCTCCACCTCGCGCATCACCCGCTGATAAAGCCCCGGCGGCGGGAGATCCTCGCCGTGTCGGGCGAAATGCGCCTGCAGCCAGCGTTCGGCGTAGGCGGACAGCTGGGAAAGATCGCCCTCCTCGCCGGTGATGGCCTCCGCCTGCGCCGGGGCGAATTCCTCCAGCTCCGCCTCCACGATCTCCGGCCCGATCTCCTCTTCCGCGTGGATGGCGAGAATGCGCCGCACGATGTTTTCCAGCTCACGCACGTTGCCCGGCCAGCGGTGCTGCCGCAGGCGGTCCAGGGCGGCCGGAGTGAAATGCTTGCGCGGCAGGCCCTCGGACACCGCCTCCTCGATGAAGTGCGCGACGAGATCGGGAATGTCCTCCAGCCGCTCGCGCAGTGGCGGCAAGCGCACCGTGGCCACGTTGAGCCGGTAGAACAGGTCTTCGCGGAACTGTCCCGTGGCGATGAGCTGCTTGAGATCCCGGTGCGTGGCGGCGATGATGCGCACATCCGCCCTGATGGGCCGCACCCCGCCCACGGTGGTGAACTCGCCCTCCTGCAGCACGCGCAACAGGCGCGTCTGCGCCTCCATCGGCATGTCGCCGATCTCGTCCAGGAACAGCGTGCCGCCGCGGGCGCGCTCGAAGCAGCCGGCGTGCCGCGCCACGGCGCCGGTGAACGCCCCCTTCTCGTGGCCGAACAGCTCCGATTCGATGAGCTCGCGCGGGATGGCCGCCATGTTCACGGCGATGAACGGCCCATGCCGACGCTTGCCGTATTCGTGCAGCACACGCGCCACCAGCTCCTTGCCGGTGCCCGATTCGCCGAGGATCATGACGGTGAGGTCGGTCTGCGTCAGGCGCGCGATGACGCGATAGATCTCCTGCATGGCGCGGGAGCGGCCAATGAGCGGCAGCCGTTCCTCCCGTTCGCCGACCCGGCCATTGTGCTCCGTCAGCCCGCGCTGGCGCTGCTCCATGGCACGGCGCACCACATCCAGCATCTCCGAGAGATCGAAGGGCTTCGGCACGTATTCGAAAGCCCCGCGCTCGGCGGCGCGGATGGCCGTCATCACGGTGTTGCGCGCGCTCATGATTATCACCGGCAGCTCCGGCCGGCGCTTGCGGATGCGCGGCAGCACCTCGAAGGCCTCGGCGTCCGGCAGCACCACGTCGGTAATCAACACGTCGCCCTCGCCGGCGGCGGCCATCTCCCACATGGCGGCGGCGTTCGCTCCCGTGCGCACGTCATAACCCGCCTGCATCAGCGCGCGTGTGAGCACCGTGCGCACCGCCGCGTCGTCATCGATCACCAGTATCGTCTCACCCGCCATGATCGTTCATCCGCATGTTGATCCCGCCGGCAAACTGAAATCTCCATTGCCGGGCGGGATGCTATCGCCGCAACCAAAAACCATTGCGTCATCACCGGGTTTGCCTGTCCTCGGACTTGTTCCGGGGATCCGGTGAACCAGGGCAGCATGCCCGGAGGCAGACGGGGCGCCATGAGCGAACAGGAAAGCAAGGCGCTCTCGGCCCTGGATTGCCGGCACAAGGCCGGCAATGACGAGAGAGCGCAAAGCAGCAGGCAGATTTCGCGATCTGACCATGCCAACCCATCCCTTTTCCTATTCGCCCTCGAAGATGGGCAGGCGGATGCGGAACACCGTCCATTCGCCCTCGCGCGCGCACTCCACCACGCCGCCGTGGTCGCGCACCACCTTGGCTACCAGCGCCAGCCCCAGCCCGCGGCCCGACGGCTTGCCGGAAACGAACGGCTCGAAGATGTGGGGCAGCATGTCCTCCGGCACCGGGCGGCCGGTGTTGCGAACGCTCACCTCCAGCGGCAGCGCCAGCAATTCGCCCCCTGGCTGCGCCACGCGCACGCCGGGGCGGTAGGCGGAGGTCAGCTCTATGACGCCTTCCTTTCCCGATTCCTGAATCGCTTCAGCGGCATTCTTCATAAGATTGATGAATGCCTGCACCAGCCGGTCGCGGTCACCCAGCACCGGCGGCAGGGAGGGGTCGTAAAGCTCGCGGATGGCGATACCGGCGGCAAAACCCGCCTCGGCCAGCTTCTTCACGTGATCCAGCACCGTATGGATGTTCAGCGGTTCGTAGGGCCGCGGCCGTTCCTCGCCCAGCGCTTCCATCTCCTCCACCAGCGCCCGTATGCGGTCGGCCTCGTCCATGATGAGCGCCGCCAGTTCACGGTCGGCCTCGTCCAGCTGCGGCTCGATGAGCTGCGCCGCGCCACGAATGCCGGAGAGCGGGTTCTTGATCTCGTGCGCCAGCATGGCCGCCAGGCCGGATATGGTGCGCGCGGCGGCCGCGTGCGACAGCTGCCGGTCGATCTTCTCCGCCAGCGAGCGCGGTTCGAACTGCACGATCACCGCGCCGGGCACATCCGGCAGAGCAGCCGCCTGCACGTCAACGGTGCGCACCCCACCGGTACGCGGCGTGCCCACTTCCAGCTCGTATTCATTGACGCTGGCACCGGCCTCGCGCGCCACCTCCAGCACCCGGTGCAGCGGTGAATCAGCCGCCACGATGGCGGAAAGGCCCATGCGTTTGAGCGACTTCGCGGAAGTCTGGAAGAAACTCTCCGCGGCCGTGTTGGCGAACAGGATGGCGTCGTCCGCGGCCACGACCACCAACGGCCCCGGCATGGCCGCCAGAATGGCACGGCACAGCGCGCCCTCCTCCGGCAGGGAAACGCTGGCGGCGCGCGGATCTCGCCGCCTGTCATGCCGTTCGCTCATGCCGCCGCCCTGCTCCCTTGCGCCAGCGCCGAAAGCGCGTCTTGCACCTCGGCCGCCGATTCCGACCGCAGGAACACTTCCCGCAACCGCGCCGCATCGTCCACCGGCACCGCACCGGCCGCCCGCCAGTGCGTGAGCGCCGCCTTGAGATGCTTGCGCGCGCGGCGCACTCCCACCGCCTCACCGTGAAAGGCCACCATGTCCGCGTGCAAGCGCATCAGTTCCGCCGCCTGCCGGTCGAACGGAAGCGGCGCGATGCCATGGCCCGGTGCCAGCGATTCGGCGATTTCACCAGGCAGCCACGGCCGTCCGGTGGCAGCGCGGCCGATCATCACACCATCGGCACCGGATTGCGCCAGCGCCGCGCGCGCGGTGGGCGCATCCACGATGTCTCCGTTGACGATGACGGGAATGGCATGGCCTGCATGACGCAACGCCCGCACGACGCCGCCGACAGCCCGCCAGTCGGCGCGGCCGGTGTAGAACTGCCGGCGCGTGCGCCCGTGCACCGTCACCATGGCCACGCCCGCGTCCGCCGCCATCAGCGCGATTTCCGCGGCGTTGCGCCGCGCATCGTCCCAGCCCAGCCGCATCTTCACCGTTACCGGCGCGCCGCCGGCAGCCGCCATCACCGCCTCCACGATGGTCCGCGCCAGCGCCGGGTCGCGCATGAGCGCCGCGCCGGAGAGCTTGCCCGTGACCATCTTCGCCGGACAGCCCATGTTGATGTCGATGACCTGCGCGCCATGCGCCAGCGCCACTTCCGTGGCCCGCGCCATCAGCACCGCGTCATGCCCTGCCAGCTGAACCACGAACGGCCTGCCCCCCACCTTCTCACCCGCCAGCCGTTCACGCTGACGCCCCTCCAGCAGCTCCTTGCCCGCCGCCATCTCGGCGATGGTCAGCCCTGCACCCAGCCGCGCCGCAGCGGCGCGGAAAGGCACGTCCGTGACGCCCGCCATGGGCGCCAGCAGCACGGGATTGCGCAGGGCATGTGGGCCGATGTGCAGCATGGGAAAATGATCCCGCAACTTACGCTCAAAAACAAGGCAGAAAATGTTCTTGCATAGAATATCGGCACCCGCAACATGCTTGACTCCCGCCCGCTCCGCCGGACAATGGCCCGCGAGCCGACAACCTGGAGCAATGCCATGCCAAGCATCGCCGCGCTGGTGGTGGCCGCCGGTAGCGGCAGCCGCGCAGGCCGGGACAGGCCGAAGCAATACGTGCCCGTGGCCGGCAGGCCACTGCTGCGCCACAGCCTGGAGGCATTTCTCGCGCACCCGCGTGTGGACGTGGTGCAGGCGGTCATCGGCGCCGGGCATGAGGAGCTGTTCGCCGCCGCCACCGCCGGCCTCGCCCTGCCCGCACCGGTGAGAGGCGGCGCCACGCGCCAGCAGTCCGTACACGCCGGGCTTCAGGCGCTGGCCGCACGGCCCGGAGGCGCGCCGGACGTGGTGCTGATCCACGACGCGGCGCGGCCCTTCCTTCCCGCCGCGCTCATCGACGCGCTCATCGATGCTCTGGAGGAACATCCGGGCGTGATCCCCGCGCTGCCGGTGGTGGACACCATCAAGCGCGTGGACGCGCGCGGCATCATCGTGGAAACGCCGCCGCGCGACGCCTTGCGGGCCGCGCAGACGCCGCAAGCCTTCCGCTTCTCCGATATTCTCGCCGCCCACCGCGCCGCCGCGGACACAGGCACAGAGTTCAGCGACGACGCGGCGGTGGCCGAACACGCAGGGCTGGCGGTGGCGGTCATCGACGGCGCGGCGCAGCTGCGCAAGGTCACGCACGCGGAAGATTTCGACTGGGCCGAGGACATGGCCCGCAAACTGGGACTGGCCACATGACCAACACCGCCGACACTCCGCCGGCCGTGCCGGACATGCGCACCGGCAACGGCTTCGACGTGCACGCCTTCGCGCCCGGCGATCACGTTACCCTGTGCGGGGTGAGGATCCCCCACGATGCGGCGCTGGCCGGGCATTCGGATGCCGACGTGGCCATGCATGCGCTCACCGACGCCATTCTCGGGGCGCTGGCGGAAGGCGACATCGGCACGCATTTCCCCCCTTCCGACCCGCGATGGAAGGGTGCGCCCTCGCGCATCTTTCTGGAGAAGGCCCGCGACCTCGTGCGCGCGCGCGGCGGCGTCATCACGCACTGCGACATCACCATCGTCTGCGAGGCGCCGAAGCTGAAGCCGCACGTACCGGCCATGCGTGAGAATATCGCCGCCATCCTGGGTATCGAGACCGCGCGCGTATCGGTGAAGGCCACCACCACGGAGAGGCTGGGCTTCACCGGCCGCCGTGAGGGCATCGCGGCGCTGGCCACCACCACCGTGGTGTTCCCTTGACCCGCGGCCCGCGCGCCCCCACAACTGGAAAGGGGAAAGCAGCAGGCAGGAGGCCGGGCAATGTATGAATTCGACCGCGAAACCATCATGGTGGTGAAGGATGTGCTGGACGCCGCACGCGAGCGCGGGCTGATGATCGCCACCGCAGAGAGCTGCACCGGCGGGCTGGTGGCCACCGCCTTCACCGAGGTGCCGGGTTCGTCCACGGTGTTCGAGCGCGGCTTCGTCACCTATTCCAACGAGGCCAAGATGGAGTTGCTGGGCGTTTCCGCCGACACGCTGGCGGTGCATGGCGCGGTGTCCGAGCAGACGGCGCGGGAAATGGCGGAAGGCGTGCTGAAGCATTCGCGCGCGGACATCACCGTTGCCATCACCGGAATCGCCGGCCCCGGCGGCGGCAGCGACGAAAAACCAGTGGGGCTGGTGCATTTCGCCTGCGCCGCGCGCGACGGCGAGACCATAGCGCTGATGAAACTGTTCGGTGACATTGGCCGGGCAGAGGTGCGCTTTCAGGCCCTGCACGCGGCGCTGGACCTGCTGCGCATGCAAATGGAAGAGAACTATCCTCCGGCGGTGGTCTGACCCTTCCGGCGCCGCGTGGCGGGGGCGTCGTCCGGCCCGGGATGCTCCGCATGCAGGCACTGGGCGTGATCGGAGAGGATCTCGATGATGCGGCAGTGCCGCACCTCGCCGGCCGGGCATTCCTCCAGCATGCGCGTGAACTCCCGCTCCAGCGCCTGCAGCTGCGTGATCTTCTCCTGCACCTTCGCCAGCTCCCGGCGGATGATGTCGTCGGCCTCCGCGCACGGCGCCGCCGGGTTGTCCGCCAGCTCCAAAAGTGCCCGTATGTCGTCCAGCGACAGCCCCAGCTCCCGCGCGTGGCGGATGAAGGTGAGCCGCTGCAGCGCCTCGCTGCCATAGCGCCGCTGCCCGCCCTCCGTGCGCGCCGGATCCGGCAGCAGCCCCTGCTGCTCATACCAGCGCACCGTCTGCGCCGCCACGCCGGCAGCTTCCGCCAGCTGGCCGATGCTCATGCCGCGCCCACCTTTTCGCATGCCGCAAACCCCTGAGAAAAAGGTCTTGATGCTACAGTCATTGTAGATTGCATGATGACGGCCGGCAACGGAAATCGCGCCCGGGAGACCGCACCATGGCCGAGGAGAACAAGACGGAAGAGAAGACCGCATGCGCCGGCGCGGCATGTGCCGGTGCGGAGGCAGAGGAGAAGCAGGAAAGCTGTTGTGGTGGCGACGAACACGCCCACGACCATACGCATGCCCACGGCAGTGTTACCGCCGGCGCCGCCTGTTCCGCCGATGGCGAGGGAAAGTGCGGCTGCGAGGCCACGGTCATCGCGTTCGACGGCACCAAGCCGGAATATATCCGCCGCCTGTGGATGGTCATCGCCATCAATGCCTCCATGTTCTTCGTGGAGATGTTCGGCGGCGTGCTGGCCCGTTCGCAGGCGCTGAAGGCCGACGCGCTGGACTTCCTGGGCGACACCCTGACCTATGGCATGTCGCTGGCGGTCATCGGCAAGCCACTGAAGGTGCGGGCCACCGTGGCCATGGTCAAGGGCGTCTCGCTACTCCTCATGGGCCTGTGGGTGCTGGGCAACACGCTGTATCACACCCTCATCCTGCAAACGCCCGCGGCGCCGGTGATGGGCGCCATCGCCTTCGCCGCGCTGGCCGCCAACGTGGCCTCCGTGTTGCTGCTGCTGCCCTACAAGGACGGCGATGCCAACGTGCGCTCGGTGTGGCTGTGCTCGCGCAACGATGCCTATGGCAACATCGGCGTCATCGCCGCCTCGTGGCTGGTGTGGTTCACCGGCTCGGCGTGGCCGGACATCGTGGTGGCCTTCATCATGGCAGGGCTGTTCACCCATTCCTCCTGGCGCATCCTGCGCCAGGCGCGGGCGGAATACGCCATGACCCACAATCCCGCCGCCGCCGAATGACGGTGCTGCGCACTCCGGACGGGCGGCGTGAAGAGGCAGTTACCGATCAGGCCGCGCGCTGGCGCACGACGCAGTTGCGTCCCTGCTGCTTGGCGGCATAGAGCGCCTCGTCGGCGCGCTTGAGCAGGGTTTCCAGCGTGTCTTCCGCACGCTCGTAGCTCGACAGGCCGATGGAGATGGTGACCTCAAGCGGCCGCTTGCCGCCACCGGCGGAAATGAGGAAGGGTTCGCGGCAGATGGCGCGGCGCAACCTTTCCGCCACCTGATGGGCCACGCGGGCATCGGCGCCGGGCAGCAGCACCACGAATTCCTCGCCACCGACACGGCAGATCACGTCCAGCCGGCGCACCTGCTTCCTGAGCCGCTCCGCCAGCTCGCGCAGCACCTCGTCGCCGGCGTCATGGCCCCAGGTGTCGTTCACCTTCTTGAAGTAGTCGAGATCCATCACCAGCACGGAAAGCGGCCGGCCACGCTGCGCTGCTTCCTCCACCAGGGCGCGGCCGTGGGTGGTCAGGTAGCGGCGGTTGTAAAGCCCGGTGAGCGGATCCACCATGGCGAAGGTGACGGACTGGCGCACGCTCTCGCGCAGACGCTGGATGTAGCGCCAGCGGCGCAGCTGGATGTTCAGGCGGGCGCGGAATTCCTCCAGCGGCACCGGCTGCACCAGATAGTCGCTGGCGCAGACTTCCATGGCCTGCAACAGCTCCTCGCGGCGGGCCTGCTCCACCAGCAGCATCACCGGCAGCTGCCTGCCCTTTTCCAGCGAGCGGATCTGCGAGCAGATACGCAGGGAGTCGTGCCCCGGCAGCGGCATGTCCAGCAGCACCGCATCCAGCCGGCCCGCACGCACGTCTTCCAGCAGGTGGACGGGGTCGGCATAGTCCCGCGTGCGGTGATGCGCCCGCAGCCAATCCATCAGCGGGCCGTTGCCCTTCGAGGCGTTCAGCAACGCGCCGACGCGGGCGGGAACATCGGAATCGACATCCAGCCGCGTATCCAGCAGAAGCTCCTCGCCGATGCTGTTCTCCAGCTCATCCAGCAGGAACTTGAAACGCACCAGCGTGCGCAGACGGGTGAGCAGCGCCAGCTCGTCGATGGGCTTGACGAGATAGTCGTCTGCGCCGGCGTTGAAGCCCTCTATGCGATCTTCCGGCTGGTCCAGCGCGGTGATCATGATGACCGGCAGGTAACGGGTGAGAGGGTTGGACTTGATGCGGCGGCAGACCTCGAAGCCGCTCATGTCCGGCATCATCACGTCCAGCAGCACGATGTCCGGCTTAACGCGCTGCACGGCGTCCAGCGCCTCGGCACCGTTCATGGCGGTATGCACTTCGAAATACTCGCGCTCCAGCAGCGCCTGCAACAGGCGCACGTTGGCCGGAACGTCATCGACTATCAACACACGGGCGCTCATCGCCACCAACCCCCTGCACTCACAAACCGCGCAACAGCGCGTTACGCTTTCACTTCCTCAGGAATTCCGAAACCGTCTCCAGAAAATGGCTGACCGAAATGGGCTTGGAAATGTAAGCCTCGCAGCCGCTGGCGCGGATCTTTTCCTCGTCTCCCTTCATGGCGAAGGCGGTTACGGCGATGACGGGAATGTCCTTCAGCTCGTCGTCGGCCTTCAGCCACTTGGTCACATCGATGCCGGAAACCTCCGGCAGCTGAATGTCCATGAGAATGAGATCCGGCCTTTCCGCCCGCGCCATGTCCAGCGCCGCCATACCGTCCTGGGTGGAAATGACCCGATACCCCTGGGCCTGAAGCAGGTCGGTGAACAGCTTCAGGTTCAGCTCGTTGTCCTCGACAATGAGCACGGTGTGGGCGCGGGCCTCCCGCATGCCGTTGTCCTCTGCCATGACCCCCACTACTCCACTCGACATCAACATCTTTTCGCGTCCCCTGCACGAAGCCTTGCCCTGGCGGCGCGGCACCCGGACCGCAAGCACGGCCCCTTTTTCGATTGCGGGGACAGGCTAGCAGACACCTGTATTAAAAGCGTTATGATTTCAGGTTAGCAGACCCCTCGCGCCATGATTACAATCGCGCCGGCCATGGCAGGATTCCGTTAACCAGGCCGTGCGCCATCGCGCAATTGAAGAGAGAGATGTCGGGCATGTCAAACCTGGAGGAAATGGCGCTGGCCATGGTCGGCTGGATGGCGCGCGAGCCCGAGCGGCTGGCGCGCTTCATGGCCGAGACAGGCTATGCGGCGGACACGTTGAAGGAGGAGCTGGCATCGCCGGCGCTGCACATGGCGGTGATGGAATACCTGCTGGCGGACGAATCGCTGCTGTTGCAGTTCTGCGCGGAATCCGGCACGCCGCCGGAGCTGCCGGCGCGCCTGTGGCAACGGGAGCAGCGGCGGGACTGGTGAATGGATCCGATAACGCGAAGGCAGATAGCCACCCTGAACCTGAGGCCGCACGCGCCGCTGTTCATCTGCGACGTGGACGAGGTGCTGGTGCATTTCATCAACGCGCTGGAGGAATGGCTGGCGGCGCGGGGGCTGCGGCTGCATGCCGATTCCTGGGCGCTGGAGGGGAACATCCGCACGGCGGACGGCCGACCCGTGAGCGGTGCTGAATTCGAAGCGCTGCTGAGACGTTTCTTCCACGAGCGCACGGCGGAGCTGCCGCTGCTTTCGGGTGCGGCGGAAGCGCTGGCCGAGCTTGTCCGGCTGGGTGTGCAGGTGGTGCTGCTGTCGAACATTCCGCATGCGCATTACGATGCCCGGCGGCGCAACCTGCTGCGCCACGGGCTGAACTTTCCGCTGGTGACCAATTCCGGGCCGAAGGGGCCGGCGGTGCTGGCGCTGAGGCGGCAAGTGCGCGAGCAGGTGGCGTTCATGGACGATCATCCGGATTTCCTGCATTCGGCGCACGAGATGCTGGCGGGCGAGATACACCTGCTGCACTTCGTGCCGGATTCGCCTTTTGTGGCGCACCTGCCGCCGCTTTCGGCGCCACACGTGAAGGTGCGCAGCTGGGCGGAAGCGCGAGACGTCCTCAAACGCCTGCTGGTGGAAGCACCGGCGCGACATCATGGGCACGTATCGGGAGGCAGGGCATGAGCGAATTGCCGGAACTGCGCATCGGTATAGACCTCGGCGGCACCAAGATTGCCGCCATCGCCTTCGACCGGGAAGAGCGGGTGGTGTTTTCCGAACGGATGCCGACGCCCCGGCACGATTATCGCGGGGTCATCGAGGCCATCGCGGCGCTGGTGCGGGCCGCCGAGAAGGCGGCGGGCGTGGCGCCGGAAGCAGCGACGGTGGGCATCGGCACGCCGGGTTCCGTCTCGCCGGTGACGGGGCGCATGCAGAACGCCAATTCCACCTGGCTGAACGACATGCCCTTCCGCGAGGATCTGGAGGAGGCGCTGGGGCGGGAAGTGCGCATGGAGAACGACGCCAACTGCCTGGCGCTGTCCGAGGCTCATGATGGCGTGGCGAAGGGGGCGGAGAGCGTGTTCGGCGTCATCCTCGGCACCGGCGTTGGCGGCGGGCTGATCTTCCGCGGGCAGGTGATCACGGGTGCGAACGCCATCGGCGGCGAATGGGGGCACAACCCCCTGCCCTGGCCGAAGTTCGGCGAAATGCCGGGGCCGGTGTGCTGGTGCGGGCGGCGCGGATGCATCGAGACGTTCCTTTCCGGCCCGGCGCTGGAAACCGAGCATCTGCGTATCACGCGCAGGCCGCTTTCCGCACGTGAGATCGCGGAAGGCGCGCGGAAGGGGGACGAGGAATGCGCGGCCAGCATGCAGCGATACACGGAGCGGCTGGCGCGGGCGCTGGCGCACGTGGTGAACATCTTCGACCCGGAGGTGATCGTGCTGGGGGGCGGGCTTTCCAACATCAACTCGCTGTATGAGGACCTGCCCGCGCTGATGGAGAAGTGGATCTTCGCCGCGGCGCCGAAAGTGGACATCCGGCGGCCGGCACACGGAGACGCGTCCGGCGTGCGCGGCGCGGCGCGGTTGTGGCCCCAGGCTCAGGACCCATAAATTGCGCGGCGTCAGTCCGGTGCAATTTATGGGCCCTGAGCCCAAGGTCAGGCATGAATAAATTCAGCGCCCCATCCTAAAAATCAAAAATTCAATTATTTGCACTTTATCGCCCATTCCAGCACCAGCCCTGGCACCGATGCTGCCGCCGGGGTTGCGCAAACGGCGCCGGTAAGGTGTGATGCCGGCATGGCGGCGAAACCGGACATCGGCGCAGGGCGCTGGCGTGGCATGGCGGGGTTCTGCCGTGACTGCGACGCGCCCCTGCCCTCCCCCGCCCGGCGCTGTCCGGCATGCGGATCGCCGCGGGTGGTGGTGGCGGCAGAGCTGTTCGACCTCGCCATCGCGCACGTGGATTGCGACGCCTTCTTCGCCAGCATCGAGAAGCGCGACGACCCGGCCCTGATGGACAAGCCCGTGATCGTTGGCGGCGGGAGGCGCGGAGTGGTGGCGGCGGCGTGCTACATCGCACGGGTTTACGGGGTGCGCTCGGCCATGCCCATGACCCGGGCGCTGAAGCTGTGCCCGGAGGCGAAAGTCATTCGTCCGGATCACGACAAATACCGCCGCGAGAGCGCGCGGATCGCAGCCATTCTGGAATCGGCCACGCCGCTGGTGGAGATGGCCTCCATCGATGAGGCCTACCTGGATCTTTCCGGCACGCAGACGTTGCACGGCGCGCCGCCGGCGGTGATGTGCGCGCGGCTGGCGCGGCGCATCGAGCGGGAAGTGGGCATCACCGTCTCCATCGGCCTGTCGTTCAACAAGTTCCTTGCCAAAATGGCCTCCGATCTGGAAAAGCCGCGGGGCTTTTCGGTGATCACGAGAGCCGGGGCGGCGGATTTCCTTCGCGGCCTCGGGGTGGAGGAGTTGCACGGCGTGGGCCCCGCTGCGGCCCGCGCGCTGGCGCGGGAGGGCATCGTGACGGTGGCGCAGCTGCGTGAGAGGGACGCGCGCTGGATGATGCGGAGGTTCGGCCGGCTGGGGGCGCACCTGTTCAATCTCGCGCATGGCATCGATGAACGGCCGGTGCAACCGGAGCACGAGCGCAGGAGCATCTCCGCCGAGCACACGTTCGAAGAGGACATCGCCGCGCGTGAAGCGCTGGAACGGGAGCTGTGGCGGCTGTGCCGGAAGGTGATGCGCCGGGCGCTGGAAAAAGGGCTGGCCGGGCGGGTGGTGACGCTGAAACTGCGCCATGCGGACTTTTCCACCCACACCACGCAGACGCGGCTTTCCGAACCGGTGGCGCTGGCGGTGCACGTGTTTCCAGCGGCGCGGCGGCTGCTGGCGAAACTGCACGACGGCGGCCCGTGCCGGCTCATCGGGGTTGGCATTTCGGATCTGGTGGAGATGACGCCGGAGATGCTGGCGCAAAGCCTGGACGAGCGGGCCGCGAAAAAGGCCCGCGCCGAGCTTGCCGGCGAGGCACTGCGGCGGCGCTTCGGCGAGAATGCGGTGGATTTCGGTCTGGGCATGGTGGCGCCGCGGAGGAAGTGATGCCTGGATGCACAAGAGCCACCCACCGCCCTGGCAGTGTTCACATTTCGATTCAATGGCGAGAGGAAAAACGCGGCGGATGAATCGGTTGTTCCTGGCAAATGAAAGGCTGATTCCGGTTCGCGCGCCGATGGGCCCGCCGCGGCAAACCGGGCCGCGGCGAGGAATGGCCGGGAGGAATGTCAGAGCCGCATCAAAGGGAAAAGACGCACCCGCCGGTCACTTGCAGGTGGCCGGCTCCAGCAGGCGCAGTTTCGTGGCCTTCGCTTCCAGCACGTAATCGGGATAGATGAGCAGCGCATCGCCGGTGACACCGTTTTCATACAGGCGAAAGTGCACCTCGTATTCCGGCAGGCCGAAGCGCGCGGCTTCTTCCTCCCTGTCCGAGGCCTTCGAGCCGTCGCGACGCACCGTCACACCATAGTAGGCCAGGGAAACGGGCCAGTAGGCCATCTGGCGCAGGCGCGGCAGATCGCCGCCGTCGCGCTCCCGCATGCGATCATGCGTCCCGACGGCATCCTCGCCGGCATCCTTCGCCGGGGCGATGGGCGAACGCTTCCTGCCGATGAGCGCCACCACGTGCTGTGGCGCGGCTTCCTCGTCGCCCTCGTAGAGCAGCAGGGTGAGCTGGCGGTCGCCCCGGTGCGCGGCGGCCAGCAGCTTCTTGAGCGCGGCGGTGGGAAAGAGCGTTTGCGGCGGCAGCTGCGCGGTGCGCCGCTGGGGCTCGGTCATCTCCAGCCGGTAGGGGCGGCCGTCCTTCTCGCGGCTCGCCTTCACGCGCACGGTTTCCACCGGCAGGCCGTTCAGGTAACGCTCGATACGGCTGTAGAAGCGGTTGCCGTCGTCCGATTCCCAGCTGGCGACGCGGCTTTCCGTCTCGCGCACGGCCTCGCGGCGGAAGACGAAACGCACCGTCATGCGGCTCGTGCTGCTCCAGCCCTCGCAGGGGCCTCCCTCCAGCCGGGAGGTGAGCCGCCCCGGAGCCATGAGCAGACCGGAGCGCTCCTCGGCGCGGCGCAGGGAAATGTCATAGGCGATCTCGTAAGGCACGATGCGCGCGGCGGCATGCGCGTGCGTGGACGATTCGGCCAGCGGCGCGGCCGTCATGCCCGGGCCGGCCAGCGCGAACAGCAGCGCCGCGCCCACGCCCCCCGTCACCAGCTTTCTCATGCTCTTGTCCTTCGTTCGCATCGGTTCTACCCTTGCGCCAGCATAGGGGCAAAAGGCGGTCGCGCCAAGCGGGAGGGCAACATGTCGGAAGTGGAGAAACGGCTGGCGGCACTGGGCATCTCCGTGCCGGAGGCAGCGGCGCCGGTGGCAGACTATCGCGCATTCGTGCAGGCGGGCGAGTTGCTGTTCATTTCCGGCCAGATTCCGCTGAAGGACGGCGCCCTGGCTGCCACCGGCCAACTGGGGCGTGACTGTTCACTGGGAGAAGCGCGGGCGGCGGCGGAGTTGTGCGCGGTGAACTGCATCGCGCAGGCGAAGGCGGCGCTGGATGGTGATCTCGACCGGGTGAAACAGGTGGTCAAGCTCACCGGATTCGTGAGCGCCACGGCGGATTTCACCGATCATCCGAAGGTGGTGGACGCGGCATCGGCGCTGATGGCGGCGGCCTTCGGCGATGCGGGGGGGCACGCGCGGGCGGCGGTGGGCTGCTCCTCGCTGCCGCTGGGGGTGCCAGTGGAGGTGGAGGCGATTTTTCTCGTGGACAAACGATAACGGAGGGCGGACATCGTGACGGAATATGACCAGGACAACGTGTTCGCGAAAATCCTGCGCGGCGAGCTGCCGGCGCACAAGGTTTACGAGGACGAACACACGCTGGCGTTCATGGACGTTTTTCCGCATGCACCGGGGCATACGCTAGTGATTCCCAAGGCGCCCTCGCGCAACCTGCTGGAGGCGGATACGGAAGATCTGTGCCATGTGATGCGCACGCTGCACAAGGTTGCGCGAGCGGTGAAGCGGGCCATGGGGGCGGACGGCATCCGCATCATGCAGCTGAACGAGACGGCGGCCGGACAGGAGGTGTTCCATACGCACTTTCACATCATTCCGGCCCATGAAGGCGTGCGCCCGACGCGGCCTTCCGAGATGGCGCCACAGGAGGAACTGGCGGCCAACGCGGAAAAGATCCGCGCGGCGCTGGAAGACTGATACGGGCAGGACAGGCTCATTCACGCGCAGCGACGCCCGGGCGCGGGCGCCGCTTTCGCTCACCTGTCAAGGTCGATGCGGGCCGCCACCGGGTATTCCTCCGGCGGCTTCAGGTTGCCCCACTCCACCATGGAGCCGTCATACATGCGGCAGCGGCGGCCCAGCAGCTCATGGCGGGCGAACCAGCCCAGCGAGGCGCGGTGCCCCGTGTTGCAAAAAATGATGGCTTCGCCACCGGTATCGCCCATGGCGTCGTGAATTTTCGCCAGCTGCGCCTTCGTGCGGAAACGCCCGGTGGCAGCATCGATGAACCAGTGCTGCGGCACGTTAACCGCGCCCGGGATGGTGCCCGGGCGGCCGGTGGAGGGCGAAAAGACCGGCCCCAGATACTCACCCGGCGTGCGCACGTCGATGAGCTGCGGCTTCTTCCGTTCAAGAGCCTTCTTCACATCATCTTTCGTGGCCAGCCACTCGCCGGTGAATTTCGCCTTGTAGGTGACGGGCTTCGGCCGGTTGAGGCGGTTTTCCAGCGGCAGCTTCATGCGCGCCCAGTTGTTCAGGCCGCCGTCGAGCACGGATACCCTGGCATGGCCCAGCGTGCGCAATGTCCAATAGATGCGGGTGGCGACGCCGACATCGCCGGCGGAGAAACCGGCAGGCGCGATGACCACATATGTGTCCGGCCCCACGCCAAGGCCACCGACGACCCTTTCCAGATAGGGAACATCCGGCAGCATGGCCGGCACGCCATTCCTCTTCACGCGCCACTTGCCGAAATCCGTGAACACCGAACCGGGAATGTGGGCCTGCGCATACATGCGTGCGGAGGTGCACTCGAGCACGCGCACGGCCGGATCGTTCAGCAGCTCGCTGAGCACAGCCGGATCCACCAGCGGCGATACAGTCCCCTCCGCACGGGCGTTGGCGGTGCGCAAGGGCGCGAACAGCGTGCCGGCGGCGCCGGCCAGGGCGCCAGCCATGAAGACGCGCCTGTTCAATTCGGTCATGAAAAATCCTCCACTTGCGGACGTGATAGGCGATTCATTGAAGGACGGTAGCGCTTCGTGGCGGATGTCTCAACGCACAAGGGTGTGTTCGAGGCGTGAGATGCCGGCTGCACCCGGCGCCCTATTTGCGCAGGCGCAGGCGCGGGGTGCCGTCTGCCTTGCGCAGCCCCACGAGCCACCTGCCCTGCCGCTCCACGGTGCCGCATTTGTAGCGCCCTTTCGTCCAGACGCGGAAGGAGACGCACAGGCGATTGCCCTCAATCTTCCAGCGGCCCACGTCAGTGCGCGGTCCGGAACGGGCCAGCAGCGTACCATCCCTGCGGATGAGCACGCGGGCCCTGTGCTTTCCTTTCCAGACGGCCTGATACGTGCCACCAAGGCGCTTCAGCTCCTGCCCGGAAAGAGCGCGCCCAGCATGCGCGACAGTGCCCGCCGCCAACAGGGCCGCGAGGGTAATGGTGGCGATGATGCCGTTCTTCATGCGCTGATGTCTCCGTCGGCAGTCTTCCGCCCGCCGCAGAGTCATGCCCGTCTCGCCCGAGATGTCAACATGGCCATACCGGCGCCTCAGCCCTGCAACCACTTGCGGGCGCGGGCCAGTGCATCGTGCAGTTCTTCCGGGCTCAGTTCCTCGGCCAGCTCCATGCGGTAACGGCGCGCCTTTTCATGTCCGCGCATGGCGGCGAGGTTGAACCACTTGTGCGCCTCGCGCGGATCGCGCTCCACGCCGCGGCCGAGGCTGTATTTCATGCCGAGGTCGAACATCACGTCGGCGCTCAAATCCTCCTGCGCCAGCTGATGAAAAGAACCATTGTGAGTCGCCATTGCCCCAATCTCCCCAATTGCAAAAAAGCCGGGCGGCCCGTGCGCCCACACCACCATTGAGCGCACATCCCTCTGGAGTTCACCCGGGCATTGTGCCGGCAAAGGGCAAACAAAGGATTAAGCCCGCGAACTGGGGACGGGTCATGCGGAATTCTGAATAGAGCTGCAAATACAATATCATATGAAATTCCCGGAGCAGTCTTCATTTACCACCCGGAAACCATGTTCGCACATTTGCGGTGCGCGAAATGTCGCGGCACGGGCATCAGTCGCGTCGCCGCACCTCCAGTATGACGGATCTGTGATCCGACCCGGCGGCGCGCCCCGTCCACGGTCCGGCGGCGAGATTCCAATGACCGGAGACGAACACGTGGTCGATGGCGATTTGCGGCAGGGGCAGCGGATTGGCGGGCCAGGTGGGCAGCCAGGTGAGCCGCCGCAGCCCCGTGTCCCGCGCGAAGGTGTGCAGCATGATGGAAAAGGGGCTGGCATTGAAGTCACCCATGACGATGGTCGGGCCCTTCGCCAGCTTCACGATACGCGCCATGGCCCGAACCTGGCGAAACTGCGACCCGAGCCACGGAAAGCGCAGGGTGTGCACCAGAAACACTTCCACCGGGCCGTTCGGCGTTTCCACGGTGGCGTGAATGTAGGGCGGCCCTTCCCAGAGAGACGCGGCATGCACCTCCCGGATGGGCCAGCGGGAAAAAAGAGCAAGATAACAATGGCGCTTGTTCACACAATCGGCCTGGTGCGGAAGAATGTCGCGCAGGCGAGTCATGAGCGGGCGCTTGCCGGCGAAGAATTCCGGCACGCCCAGTATATCCGGGCGGTTGCGGCGGATCTCCGCCTCCATCGCTGCAAGATCATCGTTGTGCAGCCAGGAGTTGTAGGCCATGACGCGGAGGTGGCCGGGCGGCGGCGGGGCCGAAAAGCCCGGGCTTTCATGCCAGTGACTGATGCCGGCGATGGCGAGCGCGCCGAGAGCCGGAACGACCAGCAGCGCCAGCAGGCCGCGCGCATTCGGGTAGAGAATACAGAGAAAGGCAGCGAGCGCGACAAAGGCGAAATGCGGCACGAAATGGGTGAGCACGTCAAAGCCCAGCCACAGCCGCACCAGCCACGGCGCGGCCAACCCGACGAGAGCGCCCGCCAGCACCAGCAGGCAGAAATTGGTGAGCACCCCGCCCCATCCCGAATCCGGCGCCTGCGGCGTCGTCTTCGGGGCGGTTTCCATCGTCAGTCGCTGCGTTTCAACGGCCCGCTTCGTCATGGCGCAAAGCCATAGCGCGCGCCGAAGGTCGCGGCAAGGCGCGCGCCGGCCCGAGGGAAACGGTCACAGACCAAGCTTCTTGCGCACCAGATCGTTCACGGCCTTCGGGTTGGCCTTGCCTTGCGTGGCCTTCATCACCTGGCCAACGAACCAGCCGGCGAGATTCGGCTTCTTCTGCACCTGTTCCACCTTGTCCGGGTTGGCGGCGATGACCTCGTCCACCACCTTCTCGATGGCGGAAAGATCGGTGACCTGTTTCATGCCGCGCTCTTCAACGATCTTCTCCGGATCGCCGCCTTCCGTCCACACGATGTCGAACAGTTCCTTGCCGATCTTGCCGGAGATGTCGCCTTTCCTGATGAGGTCGATGATCTTGCCGAGCTGTTCGGCGGAGACGGGCGAGCGCTCGATGGAAAGCCCCTCCTTGCGCAGGCGGCCGAACAGCTCGTTGATGACCCAGTTGGCCGCCGCCTTGCCGTCACGGTCCTTCGCCACCCGCTCGAAATAGTCGGCCGCGGCCTTGTCCGCCACCAGCACGGAGGCGTCATAGGAGGTGAGGCCATATTCCTCCATGAAGCGGGCTTTTTTCGCATCCGGCAGCTCGGGCAGCGTGGCGCGGATCCTCTCCACCCATTCCGCCTCCAGCCGCAGCGGCAGCAGGTCCGGGTCGGGAAAATAGCGGTAGTCGTGCGCCTCCTCCTTGGAGCGCATGGATCGCGTCTCGCCCTTCTTCGGGTCGAACAGGCGGGTTTCCTGATCCACCGTGCCGCCGGATTCCAGAATGTCGATCTGGCGCTGGGCCTCGTATTCGATGGCCTGGCCGATGAAGCGGATGGAGTTGACGTTCTTGATCTCGCAGCGGGTGCCGAAGGGGCCGCCGGGGCGGCGCACGGAGACGTTGATGTCCGCCCGCAGGGAGCCCTGCTCCATGTTACCGTCGCAGGTGCCCAGGTAGCGGAGAATCGTGCGCAGCTTGCTCACGAAGGCCCTGGCCTCCTCCGCGGAGCGCATGTCCGGCTTGCTGACGATCTCCATCAGCGCCACGCCGGCGCGGTTGAGATCGACGTAGGAATAATCCGGGTGCTGGTCGTGGATGGACTTGCCGGCATCCTGTTCCAGATGCAGGCGCTCGATGCCCACCGCGATGGTTTCGCCGTCCACCTCGATGTAAACGGTGCCCTCGCCGACGATGGGCTGCTTGTATTGCGAGATCTGATAGCCCTGCGGCAGGTCCGGGTAGAAGTAGTTCTTGCGATCGAAGACGGAATGCAGATTGATCTTCGCGTTCAGGCCGAGGCCGGTACGCACCGCCTGCTCCACGCAGAACTCGTTGATCACGGGCAGCATACCGGGCATGGCGGCGTCCACAAGTGAGACGTGGGTGTTCGGCTCGCCGCCGAATTCCGCGGAGGCGCCGGAGAACAGCTTGGCGCTGGAGAGCACCTGGGCGTGGATCTCCATGCCGATGACGACCTCCCATTCGCCCGTGGCGCCCTCGATGAAGTTCTTCGGGTCGGGCGTGCGCGTATCGACGATTTCGATGACCGGTGCGTCCATTGCTCGCTCCGTAATGATTTGCGTCACGTTTTGCACTCACGCCATGGCGGCGAGGCGGGCGCGGGCTTCCTCCAGCTTCTCGCGGCGGGTCTTCATCTCGGCCAGCCGCTGACGGGTCTGCTCCACCACCTCGGGTTTGGCCTTCGTGAGGAACTTCTCGTTGGAAAGCCTGCCCTCCAGCGAGCGGATTTCCTTCTCGGCGGCGGCCAGCTCCTTTTCCAGCCGCTTCAGCTCGGCGTTGAGGTCGATAACGCCTTCCAGCGGCATGGCGACAATGGCCTCGCCGTGCACGATCTGAGCGGCCTTCGGCGGCACCTCGTCGGCCAGCGTCACGTCGGAAAGGCGCGCAAGGCGCATGATCTCCGTCTTCCACTCCTTCAGGCGGCGGCGCGATTCCTCGTTCGCGCTCACCAGCACCGCCGGGATCTGCGCGCCGGCGGGCACATTCATCTCGGCGCGGGTGGAACGCACCTCGCGGATGAAGGTTATGACCCAGTCCAGCTCCTCCGCCGCGGCCTCGTCGATGAGCGCCTCGCTCACCTCCGGCCATTCGGAGAGCATCAGGAAACCCTCGCCGCCTGTGCGCTGCCACAGCTCCTCGGTGATGAAGGGCATAAAGGGGTGCAGCAGCTTCAGGATCACGTCACGCACATGACCGGCGGTCTTGCGTGTTTCCTCCTGTGCCGCCGCATCGCCCTCGCGCAGCACCGGCTTGATGAGCTCCAGATACCAGTCGCAGAAGACGTCCCAGGTGAAATGATAGATGGTGGCGGCCGCGTCGTTGAAGCGATAGTCGTCAAGCGCGCGGGTGACCTCGCGGGTGGTCTTCACCGCCTCGCCGATGATCCAGCGGTTGAGCGCCAGGCGCGCACCGGCCGGGTCGAAGACCACATCGCGGCCGATCTCGTTCATCTCCAGAAAGCGCACGGCGTTCCACAGCTTGGTGCCGAAGTTGCGGTAACCTTCCACGCGGCTTTCGGAAAGGCGGATGTCACGCCCCATGGCGGCCATGATGGCCAGCGTGAAACGCATGGCATCGGCGCCGTATTTCCCGATGAGGTCGAGCGGGTCGATGACGTTGCCCTTCGACTTGGACATCTTCTGCCCGTGCTCGTCGCGCACCAGCGCGTGGATATAGACGTCGCGGAAGGGCACGTCGTGCATGAAGTGCAGGCCCATCATCATCATCCGGGCAACCCAGAAGAAGATGATGTCGAAACCGGTGATGAGCACGGAGGTGGGATAGTAGCGCTCAAGCTCCGGCGTATCGTCCGGCCAGCCCAGCGTGGAGAAGGGCCACAGCGCGGAGGAGAACCAGGTGTCCAGCACGTCCGGGTCGCGCTTCAGCGGCACAGGCTCGCCGTAGTGCTTCTGCGCCTGATTCTTCGCCTCCTCCTCCGTTTCGGCGACGAAAATCTTCCCGTCCGGCCCATACCAGGCAGGGATCTGGTGCCCCCACCAGAGCTGGCGCGAAATGCACCAGGGCTGGATGTCCTTCAGCCAGTTGAAATAGGTCTTTGTCCAGTTGGCCGGAAAGAACTTCGTATCGCCGCGCTCCACCACGCGCAGGGCGCCGGCGGCCAGCGCGGCAGCGTCCACGAACCACTGTTCGGTGAGCATGGGCTCGATGACCACCCCGGAGCGGTCGCCCACGGGCTGCATCATCAGCCGCTCCTCCACCAGCGGCACCAGCTCGCCGCCGTCGCCCTGCACCATGACGGCAAGGCCCTCGGCGGTGATCTCGTCGATGACCTTCTTGCGCGCCTCGTAGCGGTCCAGCCCGCGCAGGTGCTCCGGCACGAGATTGATCTCGTCGATGTTCACCTCGTCCGGCGAGAGTTCGCCGCGGGCGATGGCCTCGGCCAGCTTTGCGCTTTCCTCATACGGCAGGCCATCGGTGCGCATGCGCGCGTTCTCGTCCATCAGCCGGTAGAGCGGGATGTCGTTACGGCGCGCCACCTCGTAGTCGTTGAAGTCGTGCGCACCGGTGATCTTCACCGCGCCAGAGCCGAAATCCGGGTCGGGATATTCATCGGTGATGATGGGGATGTGGCGGCGCAGGTGCTTCGGCCCCACGGGAATTTCGCACAACTTGCCGACGATGGGGGCATAACGTTCATCGGAAGGGTGCACCGCCACGGCGCCGTCGCCCAGCATGGTTTCAGGGCGGGTGGTGGCGATGGAAATGTAGTCGCGCTCTTCTTCCAGGATGACGTCGCCGTTCTCGTCACGCTCGATGTAGGTGTAGGTTTCGCCATTGGCCAGAGGATATTTGAAGTGCCACATCTTTCCCCTGACCTCGACGTTCATGACCTCGAGATCGGAGATGGCGGTGTGCAGCTTCGGATCCCAGTTGACAAGCCGCTTGTCCTTGTAGATGAGGCCTTCCTTCCACAGGGTGACGAAGACCTTGAGCACCGCGCGGGACAGGCCCTCGTCCATGGTGAAGCGCAGGCGCGACCAGTCACACGACGCGCCCAGCCTCTTGAGCTGGTTGATGATGGTGTTGCCGGACTCCTCCTTCCACTTCCACACTTCCTCGAGGAACTTCTCGCGGCCCATCTCCCAGCGGGTGGGCTTGCCCTCGGCGGCCAGCTTGCGCTCCACCACCATCTGGGTGGCGATGCCGGCATGGTCCGTGCCCGGCTGCCACAGCACGTCCCTGCCCCGCATGCGCATCATACGCACGAGGATGTCCTGCAGCGTGTTGTTGAGTGCGTGCCCCATGTGCAGGGAGCCGGTGACATTGGGCGGCGGAATGACGATGCAGAACGGTTCGCCCTTGCCGGAGGGCTTGAAGGCTCCGGCCTTCTCCCACGCCTCGTAGAGGCGCTGCTCGACGCGCTGCGGGTCGAAATGCTTTTCCAGCATCGCTAGCCCCTTGCGGGAATGGTGTTGAATCGACGCCCGGATGCCGGGCCGGCTGGCCCCGTATAAACACCAGCGCATGCAGGCGCGCAAGGGGCCGCAAACGGGAAAACGCCCGGCGGGGCGGAAGGTGGAGACTGCTCAGTCCTCGCGCTTGAGGATGCGGTCCAGCTCGGCCTGCACGCGGCGCTCCACGATGTCGGCGAGGTGTTCGTTCAACCAGTTCTCAATGAGTGGCTCCACGAGATCGGCCACCAGCCGACGCAGCGCCGCCTCTCCTCCCAGCGCGCGCCTTGCGGCTTCTATGCGCTCCATGCGGGCCATGGCCGCTTTCACCCGTGCCTGCACCGGGGCGGAAAGGCGTGAATTGCCCAGCACCTCAGCATCGCTGCGGCCACCACTCAGTACGGCGAACCGCGGCATGGCCGGTGCGGGCGCGGCAGTGCCGGACGGCGGTGACGATGATTCGCCGGTGGTGAGGGCGCTGGCCGCATCATCCGTGCCAGTACGGGCGAGCATGGTGGCCGCCGCAGCGTGTTCCGCCACGCTCGAGAGGGTGGAATCCTCCGCCGCCTCCGCCACCCCCGCAGCCTGTGCATGCGACGCGCGCGACATGCCGGCCGGCACCGCCGTCGCGGCGGCCTCCCGCGCCTGCGGGGCGGCGGCTTCCCCGGCGGGTTCCGCCATATGCCATGTCGTTTCCGAGGGCGCGCTGCCCGGCTCCACCCATTCCAGATCGTCATCCGGCCAGTCTTCCCGTTCCGCGCCCGCGGTGTCCGGCGCCTCCGCCAGCAGATCGGCCCCGGCATGCGCCCCCACGGGATCGTGGCGCTCCGCCACGGGCGCGGGGGCATTGTGCCCTGCGCCTTGCGCGCCGTGGCTTTCTATGGCCTCGCGAATGGAAGCCAGCAGCTGCCGCATTTCCTGAATGTCGTTGGCGGTGCCCATGTGCCTGCCCCGGTGCGAATCACTGTCCCTCATTCACCATATCATGGAGAGGGTGCGTCAAACGAGGCCGCGGGCAAAGGCCCGCGGCACGGTTGCGCACAGGATTTTCACCGGAAAATCGCGAAGGGCTCCGGATCAGTCACGGGTGCCGAACCACTTGTTCTTCACCCGCTCGTAATGCGGCTTCGCATCGTAACGGGCCACGCGCAGGCCCAGGCGGCGCGCGGTAAGCTCACCCATGGCGGCGAGCAGCGCATAGGCGCTGGAAACCTTGGCAGCGCGGGCCTGCACCAGCTCCACGCGCGCATTGTTCAGATCCTGCCGGGCGTTGAGCACGTCCAGCGTGGTGCGGGAACCGGCCTTGTATTCCTCGCGCACGCCGTTGTAGGCGAGTTGTGCCGCCCTTACCTGGGCGGAAGCGGCGGAAATGAGCCTCTTCGCGGCCTGAAGATTGTACCAGGCCTGCACCACGGCCTTTTCCACCGCGCGGCGGGCCACGGCCACCTGCAGGCCGGCGGCCCGCGCCTTGTGGCGGGCCTCGCGCACCGCGGCGTGGTTGTAACCGCCATTATACAGCGGCACCTCCAGGGAAAGACCGATGTTGGCATCCTTCGTGCGGGTGGCCGTGGAGCCTTCCTGCTTGTTGCGCGTGTAGCTCAGCGAAGCCTGCAGGTTCAGCTTCGGCAGCAGATCGCCGAACGCCTGCTCCACCGCGTGGCGGGCAGCCTGTTCGCCATAGGCAGCGGCCAGCACCTGCGGGTTCTTGCGCGCGGCGCGGCGCAGGGCTTCCATCAGCGTGCGCGGCAGGGCGCGCGGCAGTCGGCGCGGAAACCGCACCCTTCCGGGTTTGCGGCCGATGACTTCCTCGTATGCGGCCTCGGAATTGGCCAGATCCGCCTGGGCCTGCGCAAGCTGGGCGCGGGCGCCGGCCAGCGCGGCCTCGGCCTGCGAAACATCGGTGCGAGTGACATCGCCGACGTTGAAACGATCGCGCGTGGCGCGCAGCTGCTCGCGGAAGACCTTGACGTTCTTCCTGCGCAGGCGGACGATCTCGCGGTCACGCACCACGTTCATGTAGGCCAGCACGGCATCCAGCAGCACCTCCTGCTCGGTGGCCAGCAGATTCTGGCGCCCGGCCTTCACCTGCGCCTTCGCGGCGGCGACGCCGTAATGGGTCTTCAGTCCGTCGAAAATGGGCTGCTGGAGGGTGATGGAAACCTGCTCCCTGTCGTAATCGCGCCAGGCGCCGGGCAGCGGCTTCGTCTTGCTGGTGCCGACGGTGGCACTGGCGGCGGCGTTCACCTTCGGCCGCCAGCCGGACTTCGCCTTGGTCACGCCCTCGTCGGTGGCGCGCAGATTGGCGCGCTCGGCGGCAAGTTTCGGATTGGTATCGTAGGCGTAGCCCAGCGCCGATTGGAGCGATTCCGCCCGGACCGGCGCCTGCAGCATCAGCACGCCGGCAAACAGCGCCATGCCCAAGGCCTTCGCACGCGCGCTGCACGCGGGAAACAAGCTGCTCATGCCCATCTGTCCTCCTGCCCCCAACACGGCCCTTTTGAATCATTTTCTGGTGCGTGGGGGCCAATGCCTGTCAGACGTGGCCCATTTCATGGCAAACAGAGCGCAAAAAGACAACGCACGGGGTGCTCCCGCGCGACATTTTTTCCGCCAGGTGTGCGTTTCGGTCACAGCGGGCGGGTGTGTTTACCAGAGGCCGCAAATGGGCATTGCCAGCTCCGGTGCGTTGGCCTATCTAGAGCCTGCGAACGGCCTCGTGGCGGAGTGGTTACGCAGCGGACTGCAAATCCGTTTACCCCGGTTCGATTCCGGGCGAGGCCTCCATTCCTTGCCACATTTCCTGCTAACGCCAGAAAAACGAACGGCATGGGTGTCCGACACGGAGATCGGGCATGATAACATCTCTCCCGTGTCATCCCCGGCCTTG
>JALUAB010000133.1:0-10996 GCA_027051195.1 Hyphomicrobiales bacterium | reverse complement strand
GTTCGATTCCGGGCGAGGCCTCCATTCCTTGCCACATTTCCTGCTAACGCCAGAAAAACGAACGGCATGGGTGTCCGACACGGAGATCGGGCATGATAACATCTCTCCCGTGTCATCCCCGGCCTTGTGCCGGGGATCCATGGCACCCGGCAGAGAAACGGCGCCGGCCTTGAAAGGCATTCGCCCGAGGCTCAGCGCGGTTCCAGCACAACTGCCCCAGGTGCAAGTTCCAAGCGTATCGTGTCCGGACGGCCGCCCCCCCGGAACAGGCACGGCCGGCATGGCGCACCCCCTTCCCCTCACCCCCGGCGCAACGCCGGTGTCTGAGGCCACGAGTGCATGCGGCCATTGCGTGAGATGCCTGCTTGCGCCGGCATGACGAATGCGGGCGAGCCCTCCTCATCTTCCCCCGCCCCGCCCCCTTGCAGGCGGTTTTCCGACTTCATTCGTCGGTCTTTTGACCTGCATCAAGGCGGGCGCGCCTTGCAGCTTCGTAATCTTCAGGCGTGGGTGGAGAGAACCGGAACCCGTTACCGGCGAAGAGGAGAGGACTGGCCATGCAAACGAAATCGGCAGCCCGGAACATCTTCTTCGGCGGCACCATCTTCTTCTTCGTGGTGTTCGTGGGCCTGGTGGCGCACAGCTACAATTACATCGTGAACACCTCAACGCCGCCGCTGAAGGATTCCGTCATCCGCGGCAAGCTGGTGTGGGAGGAAAACGCCTGCATCAACTGCCATACCATCCTTGGCGAAGGCGCCTATTACGCGCCGGAGCTTGGCAACGTCTGGAAGCGCTACATGGCGAACAACGACAACGATCCACAAGCGGCGCGCGAGGCGCTGAAGACGTGGATCAAGTCCATGCCCACCGGCGTGGAAGGCCGCCGGCAGATGCCGCAATTCAACCTGACGGAGCAGCAACTGGACGATCTTGTGGATTTCCTCGAGTGGACCAGCAAGATCAACACCCAGAACTGGCCGCCCAACCTGGCCGGATGAGGGGGGAGGAACGCGTCATGCTGAAATATCAATCGCAAAAGATCGCGCTGGGCTACTTCGCGGTGGCCATGGCGCTGTTCGTCATTCAGGTGTCGATGGGCCTGCTCATAGGCTACGTCTACCTGGCGCCCAACACGCTTTCCGAACTCCTGCCCTTCAACATCCTGCGCATGCTGCACACCAACTCGCTCATCGTGTGGCTCATCACGGGTTTCTTCGGCATCGCCTATTACATGATCCCGGAAGAGGCCGAGCGCGAGATCGAGAGCCCGATGCTGGCGTGGCTGCAACTGGCCATTCTCGTCGTCGGCACGCTGGGCGCGGTGGTCACCTACGTGTTCGATTTCGCCCACGGCAACTGGCTGTTCGGCATGCAGGGGCGCGAGTTCCTGGAGCAGCCGCTGTGGGTCAAGGTGGGCATCGTGGTGGCGGCGCTCATCTTCCTCTACAACGTCACCATGACGGTGCTGAAGGGCCGCAAGACGGCCATCGCCAACGTGCTGCTGCTGGGCCTGTGGGGGCTGGCGCTGTTCTTCCTGTTCGCCTTCTACAACCCGTCCAACCTGGCACTGGACAAGATGTTCTGGTGGTGGGTGGTGCACCTGTGGGTGGAAGGCGTCTGGGAGCTGATCATGGCGGCCGTGCTGGCCTACCTGATGCTGAAGCTCACCGGCGTCGACCGTGAAATGGTGGAGAAATGGATCTACGGCCTGGCGGCGCTGTCGCTGTTCACCGGCATCCTGGGTACCGGCCACCACTACTACTGGATCGGCACGCCGGCCTACTGGCAGTGGATAGGCTCGGTGTTCTCGGCGATGGAGGTCATCCCCTTCTTCGCCATGGTGCTGTTCGTCTTCACCATGGTGTGGAAGGGCCAGCGGGAGCATCCGAACAAGGCGGCGCTGCTGTGGGCGCTGGGCTGCGCGGTGCTGGCCTTCTTCGGCGCCGGCGTCTGGGGCTTCCTGCACACGCTCTCGCCGATCAACTACTGGACGCACGGCACGCAGGTGACCATGTCGCACGGGCACCTGGCCTTCTTCGGCGCCTACGTGTCGCTGAATCTCGCGTTCATCACCTACGCCATGCCCTACATGCTGAACCGCGAGCCCTACAATCAGGTGCTGAACATGGTTTCGTTCTGGCTGATGGCCGGCGGCATCACGTTCATGACCTTCGCGCTCACCTTCGCCGGCGCCGTGCAGACGCATCTGCAGCGGGTGCGCGGCGAAAACTTCATGGACGTGCAGGACGAACTCTACCTGTTCTACCTGATGCGCGAGTTCGCCGGCATCATCCTCGTCGTGGGCGTGGCACTGTATCTCTACGCCGTGTTCGTGCCACGCAAGGAAGAGGTCATCGCACCCGCTTCCAGGCAGCCGGCGGAGTGAAGCCCCGTCTCCTGGCATGACAAGCCCTTGCCGGCCCGCTCCCACACCGGAGCGGGCCGGTTTTTCGCATCCGCTCTCACGGATCGCGCCGTTTCCGGCCGGTGATCATGGCGCGCACCAGGTTCTCGCGGTGGGTGACGGAAGCATGGAAGACGCCCGCCACGTGAAGAGCCACCAGCACGAGAATGGCATTCGCCAGCACCTCGTGCAGATCCTCCACCCAATCCACGCCCCAGAAGGCGTCCAGCGTCATCATCCAGCCCGTGAGCACGGTGCCGGCGATGGTCGTGAGCAGGGCCACGATCATGGCGGCGCCGGCGGGATTGTGGCCCAGGTGTCGCTCCGCCCGGCCGCGCAGGATGCGGCCGAGATAGGCCAGCGTCTGGCGCGGCCCCTTCACGAATTGCGCAAAACGGGCGAAGGGCGTGCCGATAAATCCCCAGACGAAGCGTATGACGATGAACGCGCCGACGGCGTAGCCGATCCATTCGTGCGCGCGATCCCATTCATCGGCAGTGAGCCAGGCGACGGCGATGCCTGCCACCAGCGACCAGTGAAAAATCCGCACCAGCGGGTCCCAGACCTTCACCAGGTCTTCCCGTCCGGCACGCCCGGCCCCTTCGGGCCGGGCGGCGGTGGCGGGCCGGCGCAACGTGCCGTCCTGCGTGTTCATCTCATTTCTCCTTGATCTTCACGATCTTGCCGGAGACGGGATCGAGATAGATTTCCTGACGCTTGCCATCCTTCATTGCGAAGGCCTCCAGGCAGGAATCCTCCACCTTGACCTTGCGCACGTCATAGCCCTGTTCGGTGAGCAGCTTGTGCACGGCGTCGGGCTTCATCCATTTGTCCATGGGTTCGGTGGTGCATTCGATGGCCAGAGCCGGTGTGGCCGCTCCCAGCAGGAACAGCGCGATGGCAGCATTGCGAATGGTCGTCTTCATGATTCGTCCTCCTCGTTTGGGATTCGTTGTCGTCACTATGCATCTCCCTAATGTGGTAATCGCCATGTCGGGCGCCTGACAGCCGTTGTCAGATTGCTGACAGGGGACTTTCCGGTCTGACTTCGGTCAAGGAAGCATCGCCCGATTCCCGACAGGCTACTGGCAGGGAACAGTTGAGCGGGAGAGTCGGGTATGCGGCAGCCGATGGAAGAAGCGAAAACGCGGGAAATTCCCTGGTACCGGCCGGTGGGCAACGAGTGCGCGCTTTTCGAGCGGGCCTTCGAGCTGAAACTGCCATTGTTGCTGAAAGGCCCCACCGGCTGCGGCAAGACGCGCTTCGTTGCGCACATGGCGGCGAAGCTGGGCCTGCCGTTGCACACGGTGGCCTGCCATGACGACCTCACCGCCGCCGATCTCACGGGCCGCCATCTGCTGAAGGGCGGCGAAACGGTATGGGTGGACGGGCCGCTCACCCGTGCGGTGCGGCATGGCGGCGTCTGCTACCTCGACGAGGTAGTGGAGGCGCGCAAGGACGTGACCGTGGTGCTGCACCCGCTCACGGACGACCGGCGCATCCTGCCTCTGGAGCGCACCAACGAGGAGCTGGAGGCGCCCGATGACTTCATGCTCGTCGTTTCCTACAACCCCGGCTACCAGAACGTGCTGAAGAACCTGAAACCCTCCACGCGGCAGCGGTTCCTGGCCATTTCCTTCGACTATCCGCCGGCGGACGTGGAAACCGAGGTGGTGGCGCACGAGGCGGGGCTGGACGCGGCGAAGGCCACCGGGCTGGTGCGGCTGGCGCGGCGGCTGCGGGAGCTGAAGGATCACGACCTGGAGGAAGGCGCCTCCACGCGGCTCATCATCTACTGCGGCAAGCTCGTCGCCGCCGGCATGGACATGCGTGAGGCCATCGAGGCCGCCTTCATCGAGCCGCTGGCGGACGACGACGACGTAAAGGCCGGCCTGCGCGAGGCGGTGGCGGCACTGCTGGGGTGAATGCGCGAATGCCGAAGGCGGGAAATACGCGGACATGGAAGTGGCTCGAAGTCATTGGGCCATTTGTTCCATGCCGTTCGAAGCGAACCTCAAGCCGCGCCACCCCCTCCGCGTCATTGCCGGGCTTGTCCCGGCAATCCAGAAAAGCCCGTTGCATTGGCGCTTCAGGGCAATGGGGAGAACGACTGTTCCACCATTTTTTGCGGCATGATCTGAGTACCATTTGCACCAAGTCGCGTGTGGCCCTGGATGCCTGGATCCCCGGGACAAGCCCGGGGACAGACAAGCCCGGGCATGACGGGGAAGAGGTTGCCCTCCGCCGGAAGGGGATTTCATCCCCTTCCGGAACGTTTCCCGGGAAGGGTTTGCAAACCCTTCCCATAAGGTTCGGGACGGGGTTGCAGACCCCGTCCCGCGACAGACGCTCCGAATAACGGGCGGGGATGAACGGACATGGCGTTCAGCCTGAGCAAGTTGCTGGAGCCGGAGGAGTTCGTCGGCGAGCTGTGGCACAGGCTCATCGCCAACCCCACCGACCTGCCGCGATATCCGGAAGCGGCGGTGCGTTTCGCCGACGTGCGCGGACAGCTGGGGCCGTTCTTCCGGGCGCTGGGCGGCGAGGCCGGAGTGGAGCTGAAGGCGCATGGGCTGGAAACCTCGGGCACACGACTGGGGTTCTGGCACAAGCTGGGGCACGCGGCCTTCCAATTGCCGCGCGCGCGCTTCGATGGCGATGCGCTGCTGCTGCCGGAAGCGCTGGACGTGTTCCCCTCTCCTGCTCTCAATCGCGATCTCTATTATTGGCTCGCGGCCTGGGCGACCGCCCTCGGGGATGAATGGCCGCAGCCGCATGACGATCCGCTGCAGGCGGACATCGCGGCGCTGCGTTTCGCATGGCGTGTATCGCGGCGGGTGCTGTTCTTCGCGCCGGGGCTTAAGCCACGTTACCGGCGGCTATGCGCGGCGGCGCTGAAGGTGCGGCCCGAACGGCGGCTGCCGGAGGCGGAAGAACGGGTGGAGGCGGCCATTCGCGCGCTTCTCAAAGCTGCCGATGCATTGCCCCCGGAAGAAGAGCGCGTGGCCAATCCGATACTTTCCGCCATTATTGTTGATGACCGCCCACCGCCCCGCGCCCCCGCCCAACCACCCGATATTGTTCCACCGCGGGGTGATTGGGCGGGAGCGCGGGGCGGTTCCGCAATCCCCGTTGAACAGTCCCTGGCTGACTTTTTCCCATTTTCCGCGCCGCGTGGATACAAGCCGTTCCTGCCCGTGCCACTGTGGGGGGATGCCGTGGCGCGCCGGCCGGAAGAAGCGGCGCCGCGCCCGGAGGATGCCGAGGCCGGCAGCGGCCAGCCGCCGGCGGAGGAAGACCGCGACCGCACGTGGCGGGCGCGACGGCACAGGAAGGACAAGGCGGGACGCAAGGACCCGCTCATTCTCTACCGTTTCGAGGCGCTGCTGGCGCTGGCCGAGTTCCTGAATCTGGCGCGGCTGGTGGACGACGAGACGGACGAGGAAGAGGCGCGCAAGGCGCGCGACGATCTGGAGGAAATCTCGCTGGTGGACGTGAGAAAGAAGCCTTCCACCAAACTCGCCTTTGACCTGGACATGGCGCCGGAAGACATCGACCGCGAGCAGCTTTCGGCGGAGCATGCCTATCCCGAATGGGACTATCGCAAGCAGACCCTTTTGCCGGATCACTGCCGGGTTCTCACATCCGTAGCGGACGAGGCGGCGGAGGACGCCTGGCAGCCCGATGCCGACATGCGGCGGCGCATCCGCATGGTGAAGCGGCAGTTCGAGGCGCTGCGACCAAGGCGCGAATTGCTGCGCCGGCAGCTGGACGGCACGGAGCTGGACACGGATGCGCTGGTACGCAGCTTCGCAGACCTCAAGGCACACGGCGAGGGCAGCGAACGCATCTGGATGCAGCATCTGCAAACGGCGCGCGATCTTTCCGTGGCGGTGCTGTTCGACACCTCGCGCTCCACCGAGAGCTGGGTGCAGGGGCGGCAGGTCATCGACATCGCGCGCGAAACATTGCTGGCACTGGCGGCGGGGCTGGAGGCGTGTGGTGACGATCATGCCATCTTCGCCTTTTCCTCGGTACGGCGGGAGAAGGTTTTCGTGCAGACTATCAAGGACTTCGGCGAACGTTTCGGGGAAAAGATCCAACGCCGCGTGGCGGCGCTCAGGCCCGGATTCTATACGCGGCTGGGAGCGGCCATCCGCCACGCCTCGGCGCGGCTGGCGGAACGGCCCGCGCACCGGCAGCTTTTGCTGGTCATTACCGACGGCAAGCCCAACGACCTCGACCACTACGAGGGCCGTTACGGGGTGGAGGATACGCGCATGGCGGTGCGCGAGGCGCGCGCGCTGGGGCAGAAGGTGTTCGGCGTGACCATCGACAAGCGGGCGCGGGCACATTTTTCCCACATGTTCGGGCGGCACGGGCACGCCATCGTCTCGCGCCCGGCGCGGCTGGCGCAGGCCCTGCCCCGTCTCTACCGGCACCTGGTGATGTGAGGGGAACACGTGATGCACGGCGACAAGGACAGGGGCAAGGCGGCGGAAGCCGCGGAACATTCGCTGGATACTGGCTGGGGGCCGCTCTCGGAGCTGCCGGGCAACCCGATGATGTGGCTGCTAATCATCTCCGAACTGCTCATTTTCGGTGTCGGTTTCGTGGCCTTCGCGGTGGCCTTCGTGCGCGATCCGGAGGTGTTCCGCGCCTCGCAGGACACGCTGAACCGGCTGGCCGGGGCCATCAACACGATGGTGCTGCTCACCTCCGGCATGTTCGCTGCACTTGCGGTGCGGGCGGAGGCGGAGGGCGGCACCGGGCGCATGCGGCTGTTCGTGGCGCTGGCCATCGCGCTGGGCGTGGTGTTCCTGGGCGTGAAGGCAGTGGAATATTCGGCCGAGCTGGCGGCGGGGCATACCATCGATGCCAATACCTTCTACGCCCTCTACTGGCTGCTTACAGGCTTTCACGCCCTGCACGTGGTGCTGGGCATCGTCATCCTCGCCATCGTCGCCATCTGGCATTCGCTGGAGAACCTGGAGACGGGAGCGGCCTTCTGGCACATGGTGGACCTCATCTGGGTGATCCTGTTTCCGGTGGCGTATTTGTTGCGCTGAAGCGCGACCGCCCACCACGGGCTTTATTTGCGCTGAAGCGCACGGCACCGGCCCGCTCCCCCTCCCGGCCACCCAAATTGTGAAGCCAAGTGGCCGGGAGGAGGAGCGGGCCACATCCCTACCCCGCCAACCTCCCGATATGGTGGGCAAGAGGTTGGGCAGGGGCACGGGGCAGAACCGGAAATTTGTTCGGACACCATGGAGGAGACCAACATGGGCGCACATAACGAGGATCGGAGCGAGGTGGAACGGTTGCCGAGCGTGCGGCTGATCCTGCTCACTTGGGCGGCACTGTTGGCGCTGACCATCGGCACCATGGTGGCGGGCAAGGTGACCTCCGCCGCCTCGCTGGGCATCGCGTGGACGGCGGTGCTGCTGGCCATCACCTGGGCCAAGACGCGGGGCATCCTGCTGGTGTATCTGAACCTGCGCGCGGCGCCTGCGCACTGGCGCGGCGGGTTCGGCGCGGCCATCGCCTGCATGCTGCTGCTGTTGCTGGCGATATACGCCTTCGGATTCTTCGACCTGGCGCCAACGATGCCGCGCTGAAAAAATCACATGAAAGCTAAAAGAAGGGGCCGCCTCTCAAGGCGGCCCTTCAAGTTCTGCCGGTTCAGCGCACCTCTCTCTTCGCTGGCCGGCAAAACTCTCCTCACACTCACTTGACCCTGTGTCCCGTGACCCTGTCGCCTCTCGCGACCTCGATTCATGTCCGAATGGTAACGCCGCCGACGCCGGAACACCAGCACCTCCCGCCCCTGCGGTAAAGCGTCGGTTAAGGACGTGTTATGCGCCCGAAGAGCACGCGGGCGCGGGTCGGCGGCATGGGGGCGAGGCCGCTCTCGCGCAGGCGTTGGGCCAACGCGGCAACGAGACCGGCGTTGGTGACGGCGGGCGTCCCCGGGGCGATGTCGCGGCCGTTCTCAAAGCCCACACGCACATGGCCGCCCATCATGACCGCGCGCTCCAGCACCTCCAGCTGGTGCGGGCCGAAAGCGCAGACCATCCAGCTGCCTTGCCCTGCCAGTGGTCGGAAGGCGTTCACGAATGCCTGCAAGCGCTCGACCATCGAGGCTGAGTCAGCATCACCTCCGCTCCCCTCCCCTGGCTTCTTTCCCAGCACGAACAGGAAGAAAGGGCGCGGCCAGGGGATGAAACCGTTCTCATGCAGAGTGATGACGCGGCCCACTTCCTCCGGCGCATAGCAGATGAGCTGCGGGGCCAGACGTTCTTCGTGCAGCCAGCGGAAGAATGCGGCGACCTCCGCGCGGCGTTCCTCGTCCGCCTCCGCCTCCTCGGGCAGCAGCTCGCGCAGGGCGATGGAGATGGCGGGGGGCTTCAGGGCACGCACGGCGGCGATCTGCTCGCGCCATTCGTAACGGCCCGCCGCCTCGGTGGTGGCCTGGATGAGCATCTCACCGTTGGTGGCGGCCTCGATGGCGTTCATGGCGGCACGGTAGTGCGCGGGGTCCAGCGAATGGCGCCCCTCTCCGTCGCGCACGTGCAGGTGCATGGCCGCGGCGCCAGCGCGCAGGCAGGCTGCTGCCTCCGCCGCCAGCTCGTCTGGCGTGAAGGGCAGCGTCGGCACGTCGGCCTTGCTCAGCCGCGCGCCATTGGGCGCTACCATCACCAGCACCTCGCGGCCTTCAGTCATGTCCCTGCCCTCTTCATCGCACTTGCCTTCGCTCGTGGAAGGCATACAACACCCTCATGAGCCATGATGCCAGCGATTTGCGGTTGGACACCCTGCCGCCACCACAGCGGCGGTTGTGGCCGGAAATGGCGCAGGATGACGAGATGCGCGCCATCGCGCGGCGGGTGATCTGGTTCGAGCCGCCGGAGCGGGCGCTCGGCGACGTACCGCGATTTCTCACCTATCTCATGACCTACGGCAGGCCGGAGGACGTGCAACCGGTGATGCGGCGGCTGGGGCGGGAGGCGTTTCGCCACGCGCTGAAGCACGGGCCGCGCGGCATCATGGACGAGCGCTCGCGCGCCTACTGGTCGCTGGTGCTTGAGAAGTGAGGCCGCGCCCTTTTGATGCCAGCAAGGATAAAGGGCCACCCGCCAGCCAGCCCACTTCGGCATGGTACCGATCCGTCATGCCGGCGAAAGCCGGCATCCCAGGCCGTGCACTCATGAGCTTGTGGCCCGAGAGCCCGGCTTTCGCCCACTGCTCTCCAAGAAAAATACCGTTTGACTGGGAAGACTTCATTTCGCTGAGCACGATCAGATAAGCTGCTGATTCAATTATTATTCGTCATTGCTGGGCTTGTCCCGGCAACCCAGAGCCAAAAACGCATGCGGTCATGCATGATACCGAATTCTGGCCAAAAACGAATTCCGTGCACATGGCTTCTTATCTTGCGTTCCTCTTGCATTCCCATCAGCAAGATGGACGCCATCTGCTGCCATAGCCTCAAGAGTGAAACGCCCTGGATGCCCGAGATCCCCGGGACAAGCCCGGGGACAGGCAAGGCCGGGCATGACGCAATATATTGATTTGTCTTCATAAAAATTACCTTCAGCGCATCTTGATCGCTGCCTCCCCACTTGCGAGGCAGAACAATGACCGATTCATTCGCGCGGACGCGTCATTCTTGGAATTTCCTTGGACACCGGTGGGCTTTCGCCGGGGTGACGAGTAAAACAAACGGAATATGCCGTGTAGCGCGGGCGGAGCACCGGACAGCTCTTGCGCCCGCCGGGATCACACGTCCAGCAGCTCGTCGTCCACGAACTCGGCGCGTTCGGAGATGAAGGCGAAACGGGCCTCGGGCTTCGTGCCCATGAGGCGGGTGATCACGTCGTCTGTGGCCTCGCGTTCCTCCTCTTGCACCACCACCTTCAAGAGTGTGCGGCGCTTCGGATCCATGGTGGTTTCCTTGAGCTGGGCGGGAAGCATCTCGCCCAGGCCCTTGAAGCGGGAGATTTCCACCTTGCCCTTGCCGGAAAACTCCGTACGCAGCAGCTCGTCCTTGTGGGCGTCGTCGCGGGCATAAGCCGACTTCGCCCCCTGCGTGATGCGGTAGAGCGGCGGCACGGCGAGATACAGGTGCCCGTTGCGGATGAGGCCGGGCATCTCGCGCCAGAAGAAGGTGATGAGCAATGAGGCGATGTGCGCGCCGTCCACATCGGCGTCGGTCATGATGATGACCTTGTCGTAGCGCAGGTCTTCCTCGCGGTATTTCGACCGCGTGCCGCAGCCCAGCGCCTGCACGATGTTGGCGATTTCCTGGTTGGCCATAATCTTGTCGCGGCTGGCGGAGGCGACGTTCAATATCTTGCCGCGCAGGGGCAGCACGGCCTGCGTCTCGCGGTCGCGCGCCTGCTTGGCGGAGCCGCCGGCGGAATCGCCCTCCACCAGAAAGATTTCCGTGCCGCGCCGGTCCTTCGCCGTGCAGTCCGCCAGCTTGCCGGGCAGGCGCAGCTTGCGGGTGGCGGCCTTGCGCGCCACCTCCTTCTGGCGGCGGCGGGCGAGGCGCTGGTCGGCCTGGTCGATGACCCATTCCAGCAGCTT
>JALUAB010000132.1 GCA_027051195.1 Hyphomicrobiales bacterium | reverse complement strand
CCGGTGGCCGCCACGACGCGGACTGTTCCCGTGCCGGCGCGGCCGGCGGCGGCGGGGGCTCCGGTGCCGCTGGTGCCGGCGCCGACTTCCGGCCGGTAAAGCCATCCCGGCCGGTCGCCTCTTGCATTCCGCCCCGCAAACCTGCCAATCTGCCCGCATGATGCGGCACGAAAGGAGGGGAGCCCGGCGCAGGGTTCCGGCGGATCTCGGGGCATGAAAATCATCATCTGTGGCGCGGGGCAGGTGGGGCGTGGCATCGCGCGCCGGCTATCGGCGGAGGGTAACGACGTTACCGTCATCGATACCCAGCCTGACCTGGTGCGCACCATCTCCGACGAGCTGGACGTGCAGGGGATCGTGGGCCATGCAGCGCATCCGGACGTGCTGGAAGAAGCCGGCGCGACGGATGCGGAGATGTTCATCGCGGTGACCCACGCGGACGAGGTGAACATGGTGGCGTGCAAGGTGGCGGATGCACTGTTCCGCACACCCACGCGCATCGCCCGGGTGCGGTCGCAATCCTATCTGCAAAAGCGCTACCAGGCCCTGTTCGCGCGCGAGAATCTGGCCATCGACCTTGTCATCTCGCCGGAGGTGGCGGTGGGTGACATGGTGATGGACCGGCTGTCCTATCCCGGCGCTCAGGACGTGGTGCATTTCGCCGGCCGTCGCGTGGTGGCGCTGGGCGTGCTGCTGGGCGAGGACTGCCCGGTCACCGGCACGCCGCTGTCGCAGCTCACGGCGCTGTTTCCGGATCTGGTGGCCGTCGTCGTCGCTATCTCGCGGCAGGGCCGGGTGTTCATTCCCCATGCACAGGATGAGCTGGAGCCGGGCGATTTCATCTACGTGGTCACCGCGCCAGAGAGCGCGCGGCGGGTGCTGCACATCCTCGGTCACGAGGAACACGCGGCGCGCAACATCGTCATCGCCGGCGCCGGTAACATCGGCCGCTACGTGGCCGAACGGCTGCTGCGCGAGCAGGGGCGGGCGCATCTCACCATCATCGAGCAGAATCGCGAGCGGGCCGAGGCCATCGCGCTGGAGCTGGGCGAGCTGGGCCGGCCCATCGTGCTGCATGGTTCGGCGCTGGACGCGGAGGTGCTGGAGGAGGCGGAGATCTCCCAGGCCGACCTGTTCATTGCGCTCACCAACGATGACAAGGTGAACTTGCTTTCCTCGCTGCTGGCGCGGCAGAAGGGAGTGGAGCGGGCCATGAGCCTGGTTTCCACGCTGGATTCGGCGGCGCTGGCGGCGCCGCTGGGCGTGGATTCGTGGATAGATCCCAGGGCGGTGACCGTTTCCACCATCCTGCAATATGCCCGCGGCGGATATCTCAGGCGCATCTACCCGGTGTTCGGCGACGGCGGCGAGATCATCGAGGCGGAGGTGCTGGAAACAGCGCCCATCATCGGCAGGAAGCTGCGCGAGGCGGAAATTCCCGACGGCGTGCGCATCGGACTGATCGTGCGCGGTGAGGAGCTGATCCGCGCCAGCGGCGACGTGGCGTTGAAGCCCGGCGACGACGTGATCCTGTTCGCGCTGGCCGACCAGCGCGAGGCGGTGGCGAAGCTGTTCCGGGTGTCGCTGGAATATTACTGATACTTTAACTTCTCACTGCAAACCCTTGAAATGCGGAAATCTCCATGCCTGTTCCCGATCCGTCGCTGACCATCGGCATCGAGGAAGAATACCTGCTGGTGGATGCCGAAACGCTCGACCTGGTGGAGGAGGCGCCGCCGGGACTGATGGAGCGGGCGGAGAAGGAGCTGGAAGGCCATGTTTCGCCGGAGTTCCTGCAGTGCCAGATCGAGGTGGAGACTTCCGTCTGCCGCACGGTGGGTGAAGCGCGCGCGGAGCTGGCCAACCTGCGCCGGGTGCTGGCACGCATCGCGCAGGATCACGGGCTGGCGCTGATCGCCGCCTCCACGCACCCATTCGCCGACTGGTCGCGCATGCAGTTCACGCAGAAGGAGCGCTACCTGCAGCTGGCGCAGGATCTCGCCGGCGTGGGGCGGCGGCTGCTCATCTGCGGCATGCACGTGCACGTGGGCGTGGAGGACGAGGATCTGCGCATCGATCTGTTCAACCAGCTGCCCTATTTCCTGCCGCATCTGCTGGCACTGTCCACTTCATCGCCGTTCTGGCAGGGGCGGGACATGGGGTTGCAGAGTTACCGGCTGACCGTGTTCGACACGTTGCCGCGCACCGGCCTGCCGCCGCAGTTCGAGAGCTGGGGCGAATACGAGCGCGCGGTGGACGTGCTGGTGAACGCCGGGATCATCGAGGACGCCACCAAGATCTGGTGGGATCTGCGCCCCTCGGCACGCTTCCCGACGCTGGAATCGCGCATCTGTGACGTGTGCACGCGGCTGGACGATACCGCGGCCATCGCCGCCATGACGCAGGCGCTGGTGCGCATGCTGTGGCGGCTGCGGCGCAACAACCAGCGCTGGCGGCGCTACGGCAGCTTTCTGGTGGAGGAGAACCGCTGGCGGGCACAGCGTTACGGCATGCGGGAAGGGCTCATCGACTTCGGCCGTGGCGAGGTGGTGCCCTACGCGGAGCTGCTGCGCGAGCTGCGGGATTTGTTGCGCGAGGACGCGCAGGCGCTGGGCTGTGAGCGTGAGTTGATGCAGGCTGCGGATATTCTGGAGCGCGGCACCAGCGCCGAGCGCCAGCGGCAGGTCTATCGCGAGGCGCTGGAAGCGGGCGCGGACGAACGCGAGGCGCTGCGCGAGGTGGTGCGTTTTCTCATCGCCGAGACGGTGGCGGGCACGTGATGGCCCTTGTCATACCAGGTTGCGTAAGAACTGACCGTTAAAACCGCCCCGCGCCCCCACCCAAGCCCTTGTTTTTCATAATTTGGGGGTTGGGTGGGGGCGCGGGGCGGTTTTAACGGTCAGTTCTTACGCAACCTGGTATGACAAGGGCCATCACGTGCC
>JALUAB010000131.1 GCA_027051195.1 Hyphomicrobiales bacterium | reverse complement strand
CGCCTTCCATGCGCTCAAGCTGGCGCACCGCGGCTATGTGCTGGTGAACGGCCGCGTCACCATGAGCGGCACCGGCGAGGAGCTGCTGGCGAAGGAAGAGGTGCGCGCCGCCTATCTGGAAGGTGGCATCTGATACCGGCATGCAGGAGTGACCGCCCCTGGCCCCCGCCCAACCACCCGACATTATTCACGAACCGGGTATGTGGGAGAAAGCGGGGGAGGGGCTGTTCTTGACGCATTCAGGCATCGGCCCGGCGCTTCATTGCGCCGCGGCGCGCCGGGCGGGCGTGAACGTCAGGGACGCCCAGTGGCTCATCCACACCGCGCCGCTGTCCTCCGGCAGCGGCTCCATGCGCACGGCGTTGAGCAGGTAACGCACCCCCGCGTGCACCGGCACCCGCACCACGCCTTCCGCATCCGTGCGCAGATGCAGCGGCTGCACCGGCCTGCGCTCCGCAACGGGCTGCGCGCTGGCGAACACCTGCACGTCCGCATCCGCCAGGGGCTGCCCCCGCCACAGCAGCCGCACCCTCAAGGTGCCGTCCTCGCCAGCCAGCGCAAAGGGATCGTCCAGCGCCACCAGCTCCAGCGCCATGCCTAGCGCCCGGTCCGCCGGAGCGCCGCCGGAAGCTCCTCGCAACAACAGCGCCTTGGCGTGGCGCACGTAATGTTCCCTGAAGCCTGCCTCCGGCAGTCCCCGGCGGCGATGCAGCGGATAGACCTCTTCCAGCTTCTTTTCCTTCAGGAACTCGAGAAACTTCTCCCGCGTCTCCCAGGTCAGCGTCTCCGGCTTGGTTTCCAGAAACAGGATCTGCGGCCCCGGCGCCCGCGTCGCCGTGTCGAACATCGGCATGTCGCCGGGCAGGGGCGAGAGAAAGCGCCGTCCCTTTGCGTCCACCACCCCCAGCCGCGCCACCGAGTCGGGCAGCCACGGCAGCGCCTCGCCCAGGAAGAACTGCCCCACCCGTGCGTCCGCCACCAGCCGCGCCGGGGCGGCGGCCAACGGGCGTGCCGGCTCCAGCCAGTATTCGTGGGCGCTGGCCGGGACGGCGCAAAGCGTCATGAGAATGATGGCCGCAATGTCATGTTTCAGATCAAGCCGACGCATTGTCATCCACTGGTGCATATGCTTAAGCATCAGGAAAATCATCCGGGCTTCACGTTTCATTCCCGAATGGAATGGACACCATGCTTCACCATGTCAAAGGCATTTTTCGCCTGATACTGCCGGGCCTGCTGCTGGCCGGCCTGTTTCTGCTGTCCGGCACGGCGCACGCGCACGAGCTGCGCCCGGCCATAGCCGACATGACGGTGCGGGAAGACGGCCTCATGACGGCGCGCATCCGGCTCAATCTGGAGGCGTTGCTGGCGGGCATCGGCCCGGAGCACAAGAACACGAAAGACGCGCCCAACGCCGCCGAATACGATGCCTTGCGCGAACTGCCGCCGGAAGAACTTCGCGCCCGCTTCGAACGCCGCCGAGAGGAGATCATCAGCGCCATCGAGCTGAAGGTGGATGGCCGGCGCGTGCCGCTGACCTTCGTCGAGCTGGATGTGCCTCCGGTGGGCAACACGGCGCTGGCCCGCACTTCCACGCTGGTGGTGGCGGCCAGATTGCCGCTGCCGGCGGAGTCCTTCACCTGGCGCTGGCCGCGCCTGTTTGGCGACATCGTTTTGCGGGTGGCGCTGCCCGACCGCAACGCCGCGGCGGAGGAGCGCCGCTTCGTCTATGCCGGATTGGTACGCGGCGGCGCGGAAAGCCCGCCCATATCGCTGAAGGAGCTGAAGCCGCCTTCTTCCTGGGACGTGTTCACCCGCTATATCGTCATCGGCTTCGAGCACATCCTGCCCAAGGGTACGGATCACATCCTTTTCGTGGTCGGCCTGTTTCTGCTCTCGGCCAGCATCGGCAGCCTGCTGTGGCAGGTGAGCAGCTTCACGCTGGCGCACACCATCACGCTGGGGCTGGCCATGGCCGGATACATCACCGCGCCGCCCGCCATCGTGGAGCCGCTCATAGCTCTGTCCATCGTCTATGTGGCGGCGGAAAACGTGATAACCGGCAAGCTGCATTCCTGGCGGCCCGTCATCATCTTCCTGTTCGGCCTGCTGCATGGTCTGGGCTTCGCCAGCGTGCTGGCGGAAATCGGCCTGCCGGAAGGCACCTTCACCGCCGGCCTGGTGGGCTTCAACATCGGCGTGGAGCTGGGGCAGCTGACCGTCATCGCCCTGTGTTTCCTGGCGGTGGGGCTGTGGTTCCGCAACAGGTCATGGTATAGAAGCCGCATCACCGTGCCGGCCTCGCTGGTGGTGGCGGCCATTGGCGCCTGGTGGTTCTTCGAGCGCACGCTGCTGGCATGACGCATGCAATGGCGTGATCCGGAAGGGAGCAAAGGGGAAGCGACGCCATGGAAACGAATTTCTTCACTCTGCTCACCGGCGCGAAGCCGCTGGTGTTCATCATTCTCACCGGTGTTCTGGGCGGTGGCGCGGCGTATCTCTCGGGGCGCGCGCTGGCGCTGAAGTGGCGTCCGGTGTGGCAGCTGGTCATATACATGGCGCTGCTGACGGCCGCTGTGCGCTTCCTGCATTACGCGCTGTTCGGCGAGGTGCTGCTTTCGCTGCAATATTACCTCGTTGCCTATGCCGTCATCATGGGCATGGCGCTGCTGGGCTACCGGCTGACCCGCGTGAAGCAGATGGTCACGCAATATTACTGGCTCTATGAGCGTGCCGGCCCCTTTGGCTGGCGCCAGAAGCGCGCCGGCGCCTGACCGCGCGTTCCTTCTTTCGAGTGCCGAAAACCACCCTTGTCTTGTCCGGGCGCGCTGTGCCAGCCTGCGGGAACTCTTCCCGCGGGAGTTTGCGATGGACGCTTGGCTGAACGAACACCGCATCCGCATCGGCACCTCCGGCTGGGCCGGCAATGGATGGCGCAAGCTGTTCTA
>JALUAB010000130.1 GCA_027051195.1 Hyphomicrobiales bacterium | reverse complement strand
CACCGGGAAACGGGCGAAATCCTCGTCGATGACGAGGTGAACCGGCGCATCATCGACAGCTTCCGCGAGCGCGGCGCGGACGCCTGGTTCGAGGACGGCGCAAAGGAGCGCTACCTCGAGGGCCGCGTGGAGAACCCCGACGACTGGGAGCAGGTGCGCGACATTCTGGACGTGTGGTTCGATTCCGGCTCCACGCATGCCTTCGTGCTGGAACAGCGGGAAGACCTGAAATGGCCCGCCTCCATGTATCTGGAGGGCACCGACCAGCATCGCGGCTGGTTCCACTCCTCGCTGCTGGAGAGCTGCGGCACGCGCGGGCGCGCGCCGTATGAGAGCGTGCTCACTCACGGCTTCGTGCTGGACGAGGAAGGCCGCAAGATGTCCAAGTCGCTGGGCAACGTGGTCAGCCCGCAGGACGTGATGAAGCAGTATGGCGCGGACATCCTGCGGCTGTGGGTGATGGCCTCGGACTATTCGGAAGACCTGCGCATCGGCCCGGAAATCCTCAAAAGCATGGCCGATGCCTACCGCAAGCTGCGCAACACCATCCGCTACATGCTGGGCGCGCTGGCAGATTACGACCCGGCCACGGAGCGGGTGCAGGACGTGGCCGACATGCCGGAGCTGGAGCGCTACGTCCTGCACCGCCTAAGGGAAGTGGGCGAGCAGGTGATGCGCGCTTACGAGGCCTTCGACTTCAAGCGCGCCTACGCCGCCATTCTGAACTTCATGGTCAACGACCTCTCCGCCTTCTACTTCGACATCCGCAAGGATTCGCTCTACTGCGACCCCTACTCCTCCATGCGCCGGCGTTCCTGCCGCACGGTCATCGACACGCTGTTCGAACACGTGCTGCGCTGGCTGGCGCCGTGGCTGGCGTTCACGGCGGAGGAGGCCTTCTGGAGCCGCACGGGAAACCGGGACGATTCCATTCATCTGAAGGAGTTCCTGCCGCTGCCCGATGAATGGCAGGACGAGGCGCTGGCGGAGAAATGGCAAAAGATCAGGAATGTGCGCTCCGTCATCACCGGCGCGCTGGAGGTGGAGCGCAAGGAGAAGCGCATCGGCTCCTCGCTGGAGGCGGCGCCGGTAGTTTACGTGGCGGACGCCGACCTGCTGGCGGTGCTCGACGGCGTGGACATGGCGGAGGTGGCCATCACGTCCGGCATCGACATCCGCAAGGGCGAAGGGCCGGCAGAAGCCTTTCGGCTGGAAGAGGTGCCGGGCGTGGCCGTTGTGGTGGAGAAGGCGAAGGGCCGCAAGTGCGCACGCTCCTGGATCATCTCCGAAGATGTGGGCAAGGACGCCGAATTCCCCGACATCACCCCGCGCGACGCCGAGGCCGTGCGCGAATGGATGGCCCGCACCGGCCAGACGCTGGAGGCGCTCGAGAAGGAAAACTGAGACCAGAACGAAAGAACCCCGCCACCGATCCGATGGCGGGGCCTTTCCCTGTCCTTGGCTGCATGTCCCTTTCGGGACAGAGGCACATCCAAGGCTCATGCTGGTGGAATATGTATAACATTAAGGCGGCTTTTTCAAGGCTTCGAACTTCATGGATGACATCAGAGAGATCGATATCATAAGGATCCTCAGTGCCGCTCGGTTTGCCCCCTATCAGCGGCATACACCCGATCTCACAGATGCCATCGCAGCTTATGAAGAAAACCTTCTATTCTGCACTCGCTACTTCGTTGCCGTACATTTTCTTGAAGTCGCCTTGCGGAACGAGATCAACGGCATTCTTAGGCTCAGGACCCATAAATTGCGCGGCGCCAGTCTGGCGCAAAATCGGCAATTAGCAATGGATTATCGAGATTTTGCGCCAGACCCTTCGGGCGACATTTTCGCTTCATCTCGCTGGCTTTTCACCCTTGGAAATAGCTTCGGCTATTCCCTGCGGGCGAAAAGCCAGCGATATTTCGCGAAAATGCCGCTGGCATCCACGCCCTTTATGGGTCCTGAGCCTAACAACAGCATAGGCCCTGGCTGGTTTTTACGTGAGGACGCGCTTAATACTCCGCATGATCGTCAACTTGAAGACGCGCGCGACCGTCTGAAAAAACAGGGAAAGCGTGCTCCTTCCCCAGATGACATGGTTGCAAAGCTCCCCTTGGGCTTTTGGGTTGGCATCCTCCGTGCCGACTACGAAAAGAAGCAACAATATTGGCGCAAATAACTGCACAAGGGGTTCCGTAACCGCCCACCGGATTCGAACGCAAGCAGCTCTTCAACTGTTATGATGATATCCGTCATTTCCGGAACCGCGTCTTCCACCACGATCGCATCCTGCACAAAAATCCTGCCTGCAAACTGAGTGAATGCCTTGAAGCCATTGGCTGGATCGATATGAACGCACAGCGCTGGGCAGAAGACATGTTGGATCGCTTGCCATGACCACACGAGACCGCACATTCCGCCCCTGGGGCCCCATGTCGTTCGTCGGGCTTGCCTTCGCCGTGCTCGCCTATCTGGGCGATCAGGGTTTCAAACTGATGATGCTCGGCGTGTTCGACATGCAGAACTGGCCCTACCGGCGCATCGAGATCACGCCGTTCTTCGACATCGTGCTGGCGTGGAACCGCGGCATTTCCTACGGCTGGTTCGCGCAGCACACGGAGGCCGGGCGCTGGCTGCTGATCGCCCTCACCACCCTCATCACCGCCGGCCTGTGGCTGTGGCTGGCGCGCCAGACGCGCCCCCTGCCCGCCGCCGGCATCGGCCTGATCATCGGCGGTGCGGCGGCCAACATCACCGACCGGCTGATTCACGGCGCGGTGGCGGACTTCTTCTGGTTCCACGTCGGGCGCTTCTCGTGGTACGTGTTCAACCTGGCGGACGTGGCCATCGTTGCGGGGGCGGCCATCCTCCTGTATGACTCATTCAAATCCGACACGCAGGCGGGCGAAGACGACTGAGCGTCACACGCCCGCCTCATTGGCGCGGCAAGAGGCCCATCATGACAGCGACGCGCAAGACATTCGCCATTGCCGCCCTGCCCTGCCTGCTGTTGCTGGCGGGCTGCGCGGAAACGACCTTTCAGGATACGCTGGGCATGGGCAAGAGCGCCCCGGACGAGACGAAGGTGCGCACCGTGCAGCCGCTTTCCGTGCCGCCCGACCTGGGCCTGCGTCCGCCCGCCGCCGGTGGCGGGGAGACGGCGCAAACGGCGGCGGCGTCAGGCACGCCCGGCGCGCTCGCCGCGCCGCCGGGCGCCGATGCGGGCATCAGCGCGCCGGCTGGCAATTCCGGCGCGCGGGCGCAGGCGCCCGTGCCCGAGCGCACCGCGGCGGCCAGCGGCGACAGCAGCTTCTACGACATCTACCGCAAGCACGGTATCGACCTCTACCGGCCCGACGGCAAGCGCAAGCCCATCTCGCAACTCAACCGCGAGCTGGCGGAAAAGCTGAAGGAAGAACGCCGTCGCAAGAACCCACGTTACGGTTCCATCTTCAACATAGACAGCCTGTGGAAGGATTGATGCGGCCGATCTCCACTATCGCTTTCCTGCTGGCGCTCACATGCGGCCTGCTCATCGCGCCGCTGGCGCAGGCGCTGGACGTGCCCGTGAAGCGCTGGAAATTCGGTAACGGGCTCACGCTGGTGGTAATTCCGGACCGGCGGGCGCCGGTGGTCACGCACATGGTGTGGTATCGCGTGGGCGCGGCAGACGAACCGGCGGGCAAAACGGGGCTGGCGCATTACCTGGAACACCTGATGTTCAAGGGCACGAAGCGCATCGCTCCCGGAGAGTTCTCCAAGATTGTCAAACGCTACGGCGGCAACGACAACGCCTTCACCAGCCGCGACTACACGGCCTATTTCCAGCGTATCGCCAAGGACAAGCTGGCGATGGTCATGGAGATGGAGGCCGACCGAATGCAGAACCTCCGGCTTTCAGAAAAGGACGTGAAGACCGAGCTGGAGGTGATCAAGGAAGAACGGCGGCAGCGCACGGAAAATGATCCGCGCACGCTGTTTGGAGAGCGTCTGCAGGCGGCGCTATACGTGGCCCATCCCTATCGGCGGCCGGTGGTGGGCTGGATGGCGGACGTGGAGCGCCTGTCGCTGGCCGACGTGATGGCCTTCTACCGGCGCTTCTATACGCCGGCCAACGCCATCGTGGTGGTGGCCGGCGACGTGGAACCGGAAGAGGTGAGGAAGCTGGCCGAGAAGCACTACGGCCGGCTGAAGAACACGGGCGTCATCGGGCCGCGCTGGCGCACGCCGGAGCCGCCGCCGCTGGCGGCGCGGCGGGTGGTGATGAAGAGCCCGCGCGTGCGCCAGCCCGTGTTCCAGCGCCTGTGGGTGGCGCCTTCCTACCGCACGGCGCGGGATGGCATGGCGCATGCGCTGGACGTGTTCGCCGACGCGCTGGGCGGCGGCGCCACCTCGCTGCTCTACCGGAGGCTGGTGGTGGAGGAAAAGGTGGCCGCCTGGGCCGGGGCCTATTATGCCGGCGACGACAGGGACTATGGTACGTTCGGCGTGTTCGCCACCCCGGCGCCCGGGGTGACGCCGCAGAAGCTGGAAGCGCGCATCGATGCGGTGCTGAAGGAGGTGCTGGAGAAGGGTATCGATGCGAAGCGGCTGGAGCGCTCGAGGAAGAGCATGGTGGCCTCCGCCATCTACGCGCTCGATTCCCAGTTCGCGCTGGCGCGCATCTTCGGCGAGGCGCTGGCCACGGAAACGGGCATGGATTCGGTGCTGCAATGGGATGAGCGCATCGAGAGAGTCACGGCAGAAGACGCGCTGAAAGCTGGGCGAGCGGTGCTGAAGGGCGCCAACTCGGTCACGGGCTGGCTGTTGCCGGCGCAACGGGAACGCAAGGCCGCGGCAAACGTTTCGCCGGCCGACAAGCGGGAGCTCGTGCAATGACCCGGATGGCCGTGCCTTTTCCGATGGCAACATTGCTGATCGCGTTTCTCGCTTTCCTGCTGGCGCCGATCTCCGCGCAGGCGGTGGAGGTGCGCGAGGTGAAGACGCCCGCGGGCATAACGGTGTGGTTCGCGGAGGATCACACGGTGCCCATCGTGGCCATGGACTACGCCTTTTTCGGCGGTGCGACGGCCGATCCGGCGGACAAGCGGGGGCTGGCCAAGTTCCTTTCCGCCATGCTGGACGAAGGCGCGGGCGATCTCGATTCCGCGCGTTTTCAGGAACGGATGGAGGAGCTGGCCTTTTCCATGAGCCACTCCGCCGGGCGCGAATGGTTCACCGGTTCCTTCCGCACGCTGACGAGGAATCTCGATGAATCGGCGCGCCTGCTGGCGCTGGCCGTCAACCATCCGCGCTTCGACCCCGCGCCACTGGAGCGCGTGCGCAAGCAGCTCATCGTATCCTTGCGCAACAAGGAACAGGATCCGGAAGAGCAGGCCTGGCGCGCCTTCCGGCGCATGCTGTTCGGCGATCATCCCTACAGCCGCGACACGGATGGCGACATGACCGGAATCGGCGCCATCACGGCGGATGATCTGCGCGCCCTGCACCGGCGGCTGTTCGCGCGCGAGAAGCTGCTGGTGGTGGTGGCCGGAGACATCGACGAAGAACGCATGGTGCGGCTGGTCGATTCGACGTTCGGCAAACTGCCGGCGAAATCCGGCATGCCGGAAGTGGCCGAACCGGCGTTCCCGCAACAGGCGCGGGAAAGGATCATCCGCAAGCCCATTCCGCAAAGCATCGTGCTGATGGGAGCGCAGAGCATCCGGCGCAACGACCCGGACTTCATTCCCGCCTACCTGGTGAACCATATCCTCGGCGGCGGTGGCTTCGGCTCGCGGCTGATGGAAGAGGTGCGTGAGAAGCGGGGGCTCGCCTACTCGGTCTATTCCGGCCTCGTGACCTACGAGAAGGCCGGCGCCTTTTTCGCCTACGCCGCCACCCGCAACGCGAAGGCGCCGCTGGCGCGCGACATCATGCTGCGGACCATCCGGCGAGTGGCGAAGGAAGGCGTGACGGCGCAGGAGCTGGAGGCGGCGAAAGACTATCTCGTGGGTTCCTGGCCGCTCAGGTTCGATTCCACGGCGAAGATCGCCCGCATGCTCCTGGGGCTGCGCCTGCAGCGTCTGGGTATTGATTATCTGGAAAAGCGCAACGCGATGATGCGCGCCGTCACCCTTCAGGACGCCCGGCGCGCCGCACGGCGCATGCTGCGGCCGGAAAAGATGCAGGTGCTGATCTACGGCAATCCGCCACGGACGGGGGCACAGACGAAACGGCGGGGGGAAGCGGCGGCCGCGCAATAGCCTCCGGAGCAGTCCATCATGCATGAGTTCAGGGTTTCGGCGCATCGTTTCGCGGGGCTGGTGGCGCTTGGCATCACCAGCCTGTTCTGGCTGAGCACCGTTCTCGCCCTCGCTTTCGGCAGTGAAGCCATTTTGGCCGGCGTGAAGCTTTCCGTGCTTTACGGCATCGCCTTTCAGCTGATGGCGGTGCTGGTGGCCGGGCTCACCGGCCGGCTGCTGGCCATCAACCGGCTGAAGGAGCCGCTGGTGGCGCGCAAGCTGAAACGCATGCTCACGGCGGGGGCCATTTCCTTCGTGGTGCTGCTGCCGTCTTCCGTCTATCTGGCCTTGCGATTTCAGGACACCTCTCCCGACTTTCAGTGGAAGCTGGTGCAGGGGGTGGAGCTGGTGGCGGGCGCAGTGGTGATCGTTCTGCTGATGCTGAACATGCGCGATGGTCTGGCGCTCGGGCGGGAAAAGGCCGGTTCCTGATTTGACCAACGCGCACGGGCAGGCGAGAATTTCCAGCCGGACGGAAACGGAGAAACGCCATCATGCCCATTCGCAGGCTGCCGCCAAAAGTCATCAACCGCATCGCCGCCGGCGAGGTCATCGAACGGCCCGCCGCGGTGGTGAAGGAGCTGGTGGAAAACGCGCTGGACGCCAACGCGCGGCGCATCGAGGTGCTCTTCCGCGAAGGCGGACGCACGCTCATCGAGGTGGCGGACGACGGCGTGGGCATGAGCCGGGAAGAACTGGGGCTGGCGGTGGAGAGGCACGCCACCTCCAAGCTGGTGGATGACGATCTGGTGCACATCAGCACCCTGGGCTTTCGCGGCGAGGCGCTGGCGGCCATCGGCGCGGCGGCGCGGCTTGCCATCGTCTCGCGCCGGATCGGGGCGTCGGAGGCATGGGAAATTCGCGTGGAAGGCGGCATCAAGTCCGATCCGCGCCCGGCCGCCCGGGCGCCGGGCACCACTGTGATGGTGCGCGACCTGTTCTTCGCCACGCCGGCCCGGCTCAAGTTCATGCGCAGTCCGCGAGCGGAGGCGCTGGCGGCGCTCGCCATCTTTCGGCGGCTGGCGCTGGCGCATGCGGATGTGGCCATGAGCTTCGTCACCGAGCAGCGCCGGACACTGGATCTGCCAGCGCAGAGCCGCGAACAGCGCATCGCCGCCATCATGGGGCGAGATTTCATCGAGAACGCCTTTCCCTTCACTGCGGAGCGCAGCGACATCCGCGTCTCCGGGCTGGCCTCCCTGCCCACGCATTCGCGCGGGCAAGCAGACATGCAGTTCGTGTTCGTCAACGGCCGACCGGTGCAAGACAGGCAGCTTTCCGGCGCGTTGCGGGCGGCCTATCGCGACGTGCTGGCGGCGGGGCGGCATCCGCTGCTGGTGCTGGACATCGAATGTCCGCCGGAGCTGGTCGACGTCAACGTGCACCCGGCCAAGCGCGAGGTGCGCTTTCGCGACGCCAACCTGGTGAAGGGGCTCATCATCTCGGCCCTGCGCGCGGGGCTGGATGCGCACGCGCGGCGCACCAGCAGCGCGCTTTCCGATACGGTGTGCAGGCTGGCGGAACGCACGGCCGCGCCGTCCGCGTCCGTCGGCACCCCGGTGGCCGCCGCCATGGAACACGGCACGGCGGCGCAGCGGGAAATGGCATTTTCCATGCAGGCGCCGCTGGCGAAGGCCATTTCCCGCCAGGAGTCTGCCGGTCCGGGCATGACCGAGGCGCGGGCAGCGGCTCCCCTGCCCCCGGTCGAGGGGGAAACGGCAGAAGCGGCGCCCTCTTCCGACCTGCCGCTGGGCATGGCGAAGGCGCAGCTGAACGCCACCTACGTCGTGGCGGAAGCGGCCGATGGCATGGTCATTGTCGATCAGCACGCGGCGCACGAACGGCTCACCTACGAGCGACTGAAACGCCAGAAGGCGGAGCACGGCGTGGCGCGGCAGGCGCTGCTGGTGCCGGAGGTGGTGGCGCTGGACGCCGTTTCGCGCGCGGCGCTGCTGGATGCGGCGGAAGAGCTGGCGGCACTGGGGCTGGTGGTGGAGGGCTTCGGCGAGGATGCCGTGGCGGTGCGGGAGGTGCCGGCGCTGCTGAAGGGCGCGGACATCGCCCGGCTGGTGCGCGACGTGGCCGCCGACCTGGTAGCCGACGGCATGCCATTGTCATTGTCAGAGAAGATCGACCACGTGCTGGCCACCATGGCCTGCCATCATTCGGTGCGCGCCGGGCGGCGGCTGACGGCGGAGGAGATGAATGCGCTGCTGCGCGAGATGGAGGCCACGCCACGTTCCGGCCAGTGCAACCACGGCCGCCCCACCTGGGTGAAGCTTTCCTGGGACGATGTGGAGAAGCTCTTCGGGCGGAAATAGTCATTCCTCATTCTTCAGATACCGAACAAAGTTCAGAACCGTATCACCATAGGTGCGTTCATCCAGCGTCTCGAAGACTTCGGGCGGGGTGAAGGTGGCACGGGTGCTTTCCTCCACCACGGCCAATGCGCCGGGCTTCAGCCAGCCGCCTTCGTGCAGCGAAGCCAGTGCATGTTCGGCCAGCCCCTTGCCGTAGGGCGGGTCGAGGAAGGCGAGGTCGAACGGCGGCATGGGGGCGCAGCGGCCCATCTGCGTGGCATCGCGGCGCCAGATCTTCGCCCTGCCCTGCAAGCCCAGCCGCACGAGATTGTCGCGCACCGCGGCGCGGGCCTTGGCGTCCGTGTCCACGAACAATGCGAAGGTGGCATCACGCGAGAGCGCCTCCAGCCCCAGCGCGCCGGAGCCGGCGAACAGGTCCAGCACGCGCGCCCCCGCAAGCGGTGGTGCGAAATGGGCATGAAGGAGCACGTTGAACAGGGCCTCGCGCACACGGTCTGTGGTAGGGCGGGTGTCCCATCCCTTCGGTGTCCTGATCGTCGCACCACGCTTCTCGCCGCCGATGATGCGCATTTCCGTCATTACCCGTTTCGTCAATGCCGCTCATGATGTTTCGTGAGACGGCGATCATGGATTCCCGGGACAAGCCCGGGAATGACTCAGAGAGAACGAGCGGTGCAACAGGCAGGGCAACGCCTCACTCGCCCTCCTCGTCGTCGAAACCGATCACGACCACCTCGCCGCACGGATGGTTGGCGAAGCGCCTTTCCTCCACTTTCGCCAGCAGCTTGCCCAACAGTTCCTCCAGCTGCTTGCGCGGCACCTCCGTCACCTCGCGCCGTTTCAGCGCGCCCAGCTGGAAGGGGCCGTAGCTTGTGCGCAGCAGGCGGTTCACCTTGCAGCCCAGGTGCTCAAGGATACGGCGGATCTCGCGGTTCTTGCCCTCCTTCAGGGCGAAGGTGAACCACTTGTTGGCGCCTTCCTCCCTGTCCAGCGTCGCCTTCACCGCGCCATAGTGCACGCCATCGATGGTAATGCCCTTCTCCAGCGCCTTCAGCTGTCGTTTCAGGCTTCCGGCGGACATGGGGCAATAGGCGCGCACGCGGTAGCGCCGCGTCCAGCCCTTCGACGGGTGCTCCAGTGCGCGTTTCAATTCGCCATCGTTGGTGAGCAAAAGCAGGCCATCGGACATGTAGTCCAGGCGGCCCACGGGCATGGCGTGCTGCAGCTCTTCGGGCAGATCGTCGTAAATGGTGGCGCGGCCCTGCGGATCGCGCCGTGCCACCACCCGCTCGCGCGGCTTGTGATAGCGCCACAGACGCACCGGCTCCGGCTCGGGCAGTGGTTCGCCATCAATGAGCACCTCATCGTCCGGGCCCACGCGCACGGCCGGGCTCGTCTCCATGAAGCCATTCACGGCCACGCGCCCGGCCGCAATGAGGCGTTCCGCCTCGCGCCGCGAACAGATGCCGGTGCGAGCGATGACCTTGGCCAGCTTCTCGCCGCGCGGTCGCTCCTGCTCGTCCACGCCATTGCCGGGGGTGTCGGTCATGTGCTTTTCCTCCTGTTGCGGGAAAGAAGTAGGCCCGCAATGGCGCAGGCACAAGGTGGAGTGCGCATGAAACTGGTGCCGGAAGCGATGGAACTGGCCTTTGCGGAAGCGGAAGCGGCGGCGGCGCGCGGCGAGGTGCCCGTGGGCGCCGTCATCACGGAGGCTTCCGGTGCGGTGCTGGCGCGGGCGGGCAACCAGGTGCTGGCGCTCTCCGATCCGACGGCGCACGCGGAAATGTTGGTCATCCGCGAGGCCTGCCGCCGGCTCGGCTCGGAGCGGCTGCCGAACTGCGACCTGTTCGTGACGCTGGAGCCCTGCCCCATGTGCGCTCAGGCCATTTCGTTTGCCCGCATCCGGCGGCTTTATTTCGCCGCCGATGACCCCAAGATGGGTGGCGTGCACCACGGGCCGCGCATCTTCGCCCAGCCCACCTGCCACCACCGGCCGGAGATCTATGACGGGCTGGGAGCGGAACGGGCGGCCCAGCTACTGAAAGAGTTCTTCAAGAATCGCCGGTAAGACTCTGTTTCAACGCCAGTCCAGGCCGATGTCAATGGCCGGCGCCGCGATGGTGATGCGGCTGGTGGAGATATAGTCCACGCCCGTTTCCGCGATCTTTCGGATGTTCTCCAGCGTCACGCCGCCGGAGGCCTCCGTTTCCGCCCGGCCGGCCACCAGTGCCACCGCCTCGCGCAACTCATTGGGCATCATGTTGTCCAGCAAAACGCGGGTGGCGCCCGCCTCCACTGCTTCCGCCACCTGATCGAGCGTGTCGCATTCCACCTCGATGGCCTTGTGCCCTTCCTCTTTCGCCCGGCGCACCGCAGCGGCGATGGAGCCGGTGACGGCGATGTGGTTGTCCTTGATCAGGATGGCGTCATACAGCCCCATGCGGTGGTTTTGCGCGCCGCCCATGCGCGTGGCGTATTTCGACAGGCGGCGCAGGCCCGGAATGGTTTTGCGCGTGTCCAGCAGCGTCGCCTCTGTGCCCTCGATGGCCCGCACGTATTCCCGCGTCAGCGTCGCCATGCCGGAAAGCAGCTGCAGGATGTTGAGCGCCGTGCGCTCCGCCGCCAGCAGGGCGCGGGCCGGTCCCTCGATGCGGGCGATCACCTGACCCGCCGCCACCTCCGCGCCGTCATTCACCTCCGGCGCGAAACGCGCTTCGTCGGAGAGCATGCAGAAAGCCCGCTGCGCCACTGGCAGCCCAGCGACGACGCAATCCTCCCGCGCCGCCATGACGCCGGAGAAGTGCAGATCGGCGGGAATCACGGCCTCGGAGGTGATGTCGCCTGCCTTGTCCAGGTCCTCGTCGAAGGCGGCCTTCAGCACACGGCCGACGCCCGCTTCCGTCAGCGGCTCGGGCAACGGCAGCAGCTCGTCGGATGTGCTCATGGGCGCGTGTTACGCGTCTTTCGGAATGCGCAGGGCCTGGCCGGGATAAATCTTGTCCGGATCGGAAAGCATCGGCCGGTTGGCCTCGAAAATGGCCATGTATTTGGCACCGTTGCCATAGTGCTGCTCGGCGATCTTCCACAGGCTCTCGCCTTTTTGAACGATGTGGATGACCGGTTCGCCTTCCTCGCCCTCAGCCACCTTCACCTGCGTTTCCACCCTGGCCACGCCCAGCGTGTTGCCCACGGCGACGATGGCCTTCTCGAGGATGGTCTGATCGGCCACCTCGCCCTTCAGCACCACCTTGTCGCCATCCACTTCCACGTCCACGTCATCGGCGCCGATGTCGAGCGTTTGCAATTCCTTCCTGATCTCCTCCGCCGGCGGCGCCTTGTCCTCGTCATCCGAGCCGATACCAAGCTTTTTCCCCGCGGACTTGATGAAGTCGAAGAAACCCATTGCCCCCTCCCTTACGGTTGGCGTTTCCGTTGGCGTTTCCGTTGGCGATCGTGTCGCCACGACAGTTTAGCAGCGAATACCCCGGGAGCAATGCCCCCGTGGGGTCGGCTTCATTCAGCGGCGGTCTTGCGGGCGCGTTCGGCCTGGGCCTTGGCGGAGATGTCCAGCATGCGCTGCAGCGGCGTGAGCGCGCGGATGCGCAGGTCTTCAGGGATCACGATCTCCGGCTGCTCGTCGCGCAGCGCCAGATACAGCTTCTCCATGGTGTTCAGCGCCATGAAGGGGCACTGGGCACACTTGCAGCCCTCCTGCGACGACATGGGGATGAACTGCTTCTCCGGCGCCAGCTTCTGCATCTGGTGGATAATGTTCGTTTCCGTGCCGATGATGAAGCGTTTCGCATCCGAGTTGACGGCGTAGTTGATAATGGAACTGGTGGAGCCGACATGATCGGCCAGTTTCAGCACCGATTCCGGGCTTTCCGGATGCACCGCCACCTTCGCGTCCGGATATTCCTTCTTCAGCTCCTCGAGTTCTTCCACCGAAAACTTCTCATGCACGATGCAGGAGCCAGGCCACAGATCCATCCTGCGCCCGGTCACCTTCTGAAGCCAGCTCCCCAGATGCCTGTCCGGTGTGAACAGGATGGGCCTGTCCTCCGGAATGGCGTTGATGATGTCGATGGCCGAGGACGAGGTGACCACGTAGTCGGAGAGCGCCTTCACCTCCACGGAAGAATTGATGTAGGTCACCACGATATGATCCGGGTGCTCGCGGCGGAAGGTGGCGAGATCGTCGGCGGAGATGGATTCCTCCAGCGAGCAACCCGCGGCCATGTCGGGGATCACCACCTTCTTCTGAGGGCTCAGGATCTTCGCCACCTCGCCCATGAAGCGCACGCCGCAGAAGGCGATCATGCCCGCGTCCGTCTCCGCCGCCTTGCGCGACAGGTCAAGCGAGTCGCCCACGTAATCGGCGATGTCCTGAATCTCCGGATCCTGATAGTAGTGCGCCAAAATGACGGCGTTCTTCTCCTTGCGCAGGCGCTCGATCTCCGCCGCCACGTCGATGTCCGGATCGATTTTCGGCGGGTTCTTCCGCGCCTCCTCGGCCTTCTTCAGAAGCTCCAGCACGTCTGCCATGTCTCGCCTCCCTGTGTCCGGAGCAGGCATGAGCATGTCCGGGAAAAGCCTGAGTGGGCTGTTCGGGATTTCCTCCAAGATATGCGCCTTCAGAGGCGCAAAATCAAGAAAAGCCGAATATATGCGGCTTTTCAATGCTTAAGATGGAGCATTAAGGATAGCTCCGCACTCCCGCCCTAGGACCATCAGTCATTCCGGCGCAAACCGGAATCTTAGGCTCAGGAGCCATAAATTGCGCGGCGCCAGTCTGGC
>JALUAB010000129.1 GCA_027051195.1 Hyphomicrobiales bacterium | reverse complement strand
GGAGCATTGTTAACCACGATGACCATCATCGCCCGACTTCTCCTCCGGTATGGCCACCGGCATGGCTTCCTCGTGCGGGGGTGGCGGCTCGATACCGCCCGCCGCCAGCATCTCCTCAATGGCCGGAATGATGCGTTTCAGGAGGCCCGTGGCGCGGAAACTGTCGCGACATGCACGGCGGGTTTCTCCAACCGGGTCGGAGGCGTAGGGCTCCCTGCCCTTCTGCGCCAGGCCAGCAACACGGAAGGCCACCGGCACCACGGTTTCGAACTTGAAGACATCGGCCACGTCATAGACGAATGAACGCGGCTTGCCGGTGTGCAGAAAGCCAATGGCCGGTGCATAGCCGGCAGCCAGAATGGCGGCCTCGGAAAGGCCGTACAGGCAGGCCGTGGCCTCGGAAAGACAACGGTTCGGCAGGTCAGCGGCATCGAAACGCCCCGGGTCGTAACGCCGGGCCCGCCAGCGCACGCCGAACTGACGCGCGAACTGCTGATACATGCGCTTCACGCGCGCGCCCTCCAGCCCGCGCAACTGTTCTATGGAGCGGCGCAGCGGGGCCTCATCGCCAAACCGCATGGCATACATGGCGCGCACGACCTTCAGCCGCAAGCTGTCATCCAGCGCCAAGCGGGCCTGGTAGAGCAGCTTGTCGGCACGGGCGCCACCGGGCTGGCCGGCGGAATAGAAGCGCACGCCGGCCTCGCCGACCCAGACAAGCAGGCAGCCCACCCGCGCCGCCAGCACCACCGCCGCGTGGGTGATGCGGATGCCCGGCTCCAGCATGAGGCAGGCCAACCCGCCAACGGGTATTTGTGTGCGCACGCCGTTCCTGTCGATGACCACGAAGGCACCATCCTGCACATCCACCTGCCCACGTTCGACGAAAAGAATGGAGGCGCGATCCTTGATCGGGATGGGACGGGGCGGTGGCATGCCGGGCATGCCTGCGCGGCGCGGCGCAGCACGGGGATATTCGGGTGCGCCGGGCGCCCTTCCCTTTTCGCCTTTTCTGCTTCCGTTTCCTCTGTTGGTCATGGCATGCCGTCCCCGACGCCTTCAGCCACGCCTGATGAGCATGAGCCCGCAACCGAAGGCACGGGCATGGCCAAAGCCCCGCCTCAGGCGCTGGAGAAAGGCCTGCGGATCAGTCACCGCGAGGACGCCACGCATGTCCAGCGTGGAAAAGCGCGCAGGGGCCGCGGCACGTCGTGGCAGCTGATGCTGGTGATAACCTTCCACCCTGACGTGACGTGGCTCGAACCCGTACCGGGCGCCCTGCCCGCGCAGCCATTCCTCGCCGGCCTCCTGCATGCAGCGCTCGCGCAGGTCGGCGCGCTCGCCGGGCAGGCGGCGCAGCCTGTCCATGACGACATCATGGCGCCTGCCCTCACGGGTGACGACGGCATTGGCGCGCAGGACGAACTGCAGGCGATCTCCGGCCTGCAGATGTGGCTCGAAGGGCTTGCTCTCCATCCGGAAGAGGTTCAGCCTGTCTTGCGGCGGGCGGGCGGAAAGCACGTAGAAGACCCCATGCCGATCTTCGCGCCAGAGAAAATCGCGTCTGCGGTCGGGCGTGTCCGCGAAGAGCGTCCACAACAGCCGATGCCGCGCATCGAGAATGCTCCCGGCATCTCCTTCGCGCGGCAACAGCAAAGGCGCGATGGCTTGCACGTGTGCCTCCGGCAACAGGCGGATGCGGGAAAACCACCAGTCGCTCATGGCTCCGCCTCCTCCTGCAGAGGGATACGCAATTCATGGCGGGCAGCGAAGTGCCAGCGCCGCCGGTCCAGCGGATGGTCCACGCGCAATTCCAACCGACCGGGCATGTTGCGGCGCGTTGTCATGTCCGCGGGGATGGCGGCATAGGGCGTGCCCGCGTCCCTGACCGAGGCTTTCTGCATGAACCGTCGCTGCTGTTCCGTCAGGCTGGCGTGGGCCTGCTGCAGGGCCTCCAGCATGTCCTGCGCCCTGACGATGCGCGGGACAAGCGGCAGTGAAAGCGGGCAGGACTTGCGCCCCAGGAACAGGACAAATCGTGGAGAGAGAAAGGCGGCCTGCATGTCCTCCAGCCGCCAGGGGCAATCCGGTGTGCGTGCATATGCGGCGGTGTAAAGGGTGTCCTGCCTGTATTCGCGGCGGGTGATTTCAGGATTGTCCCGTTTCGGATCCAGTGCCGCCAGCGCCTGCGCCCGGGTGCGCGGTTTCAGCTTCCTGATGCGCGCGGTGGGCACGTATTGCGCAGTGTGAAAATCCTGCAGCGGGATGCCGGGACTGTCCACGCGCACACCGGTGACGACCGTTTCCGCCAGTGCCTTCTGGCCTTCAGCGTCATTGCGGCGCACACCCAGCGCGGCGCCCAGCAGGCCCAGGAGGGCGGATTTTCCGGGCCGTTCCCAGCCATCGCGGACCTCGTGCCCGGCCAGCTCGCCGAAGGACGCCAGCGGCGCGGCCAGCGTGATGAGCAGAAACCGTTGCATCAGGCCCCTCCCCCGGCAGAGGCGCAGAAAGCGGCGATTTCTTCCAGCGAGGCGAATTCCGGCCTTCCCACGTGCATGATGCGCACCTCGTCGGCACAGGCGCCATAAGCGGCATCCATTTCCTCGCGGAACTTCTCGAGGCGCTCGATGGAGGCGCGCATGAGATCTTCATCGTGCACGGGCCTGAGGAAGGCGGCGGCCAGGGTGCGCGGCTGCTGGTTGCCCTTTTCCGCCAGCACATATTGGGCGCGGCCACCATGGGCGAAGCTGTTCTTCTTGCCGCCGGGCGAGGACGTTGCCAGCGCGTGCACCAGCGCGCCCAGGGCGGCGGAGGCAAGACGCTCGTCCCCGCCGAGGTTCGCCACGAGCAGATCGTGGTCCACGCAGGCATAGATGTAGAAAACGCCGGAACCGAAGCCCTGCTCGCCGACGAAGCCCGCGCCGGCGTCCTCTTCCGGCACCTTGAGATCGTCCACGGCGGTGTAGAAGTCACTCTCCACCTCCACGCGGTTGGTGGTGATGGCATGGGCGATCTGCACCGCGGCCTC
>JALUAB010000128.1 GCA_027051195.1 Hyphomicrobiales bacterium | reverse complement strand
ATCTCCAGCCGCCCCGGCCAGCGCGCGGCGATTTCCTCCAGCGCCGGAATGGCCCGCTCGTCGCGCTCGATGGCGATGACCTTCTCCGCGCCCTCCAGCAGCAGCGCCCGGGTCAGCCCGCCGGGGCCGGGGCCCACCTCGATGACGGCATGCCCCCGAAGCGGCCCCGCCGCCCGCGCGATGCGCCGGGTGAGGTTGAGATCCAGCAGGAAGTTCTGCCCCAGCGCCTTCCTTGCGCGCAGCCCGTGCTTCGCGATCACCTCGCGCAACGGCGGCAGCCCGTCCGGCGTGGCGCTCATGCCGGGGCTCCCGCCTGTGCTGCCGATTGCGCCCGCGCCGCCGCGGCCATCTCCGCCGCCAGTTTAAGCGCCGCAATCAGGCTCTCCGGCCGCGCCTTGCCCGTGCCGGCCAGCGCCAGCGCCGTGCCGTGATCCGGCGAGGTGCGCACGAACGGCAGCCCCAGCGTCACGTTCACCCCACCGTGAAAGTCCAGCGTCTTCACCGGGATCAGCGCCTGGTCGTGATACATGCACAGCGCCGCATCAAAAGCGGCCCGCGCCTCCTCGTGGAACATCGTGTCCGCCGGCAATGGCCCGAAGGCGTCGATGCCCTCCGCTCTCAGCCGCGCGATGGCCGGTTCGATCACGCGCGCCTCCTCCGTGCCCATGCGCCCGCCCTCGCCGGCGTGCGGGTTCAGCCCCGCCACCGCGATGCGCGGCCGTTCCAGCCCGAAGAAGCGCTTCAGATCCGCCGCCAGCACGCGCCCCTGCCGCACGATGGCCTCTTCCGTCAGCCGCCGCGGCACCTCCGATATGGCGATGTGCACCGTCACCGGCACCGCGCGCAGATCCTTCGCCGTGAGCATCATCACCGGTGTCGGCCGCTCTTTCAGCCCCGGCAGCCGCTGCGCCAGCGCCGCCAGGTAATCCGTGTGCCCCTCGAAGTCGAACCCGGCTTCATAGAGGCTTTCCTTCTGGATGGGCAGCGTCACCACCCCCGCCGCCCCGCCGGAAATGGCCAGTGCCACCGCCTTCTCGATGCTCGCCAGCACTGCGTCCGCGTTCTCGGGGCGCGCTTCGCCCGGCATATCCGACACCGCCGCCGCCTCGGGGATTTCAAGCACCGGCAGAGCGGCGGGAAAAACCCCAGCCGCCTCCGCCATGTCCGCCACCGTCCGCACCGGCACGTCCGCCAGCCCCGCCCGCTGCACCCGCGCCCGCAACAGGGCAGGGGAGCCGACTAGGCAGAAGGCCGGCCCCGCCGCGCGCAGCGCCTTCCATGCCATCAGTGCGATCTCGGGGCCGATGCCCCCCGGCTCGCCCATGCTCAGCGCCAGTGGAGGAATGTTCATGCCACCATCCTTTGTGTTTCTGTGCACGCACATTAAGTGTTAAGCTGAAGACAACGCAAGCGCCGCAACAATAGGCCGGAAACGATCCGGGTAAGACGGAGCGCCCATGGAAGACACCCGCATCGCCACGCAGGAAGCATCCGCCGAAACCGTCGCCGAGAGCGCCGCCACGCCCGTGCCCGCGACGGCTGGTGCCAATGACGCCCATCTGCCGTTGCCTTCCGCGTTGCTCACGGCGGAAGAGCTCATCGAGCGCATCCGCGCCTACAACCCGGCCACCGATGCCGCGCTCATCCGCAAGGCCTACCATTACGCCCGCGCCGCCCATGAGGGCCAGACGCGTGCTTCCGGCGAACCTTACATCATCCACCCTGTCGCTGTGGCCGCCATCCTCGCCGATTTGCGCATGGACGACCTCAGCATCGCCGCCGCCCTGTTGCACGACGTGGTGGAGGACACCGAGGCGACGCTTCAGGACATCGCGCGCGAATTCGGCGCCCCGCTGGCGAAACTGGTGGAGGGGCTGACCAAGATCCGCCGCCTCGATCTCGTTTCCCGCGCCGCCGTGCAGGCGGAGAACCTGCGCAAGTTCCTCTTCGCGGTGACGCAGGACGTGCGCGTGCTCATTGTCAAGCTGGCCGACCGCCTGCACAACATGCGCACGCTAATGCACGTGGCGCCGGAAAAGCGCCGGCGCATCGCTCAGGAAACCATGGATATCTACGCCCCGCTGGCCGCGCGCATGGGGCTGCATGCCATCCGCGAGGAGCTGGAGGATCTGGCCTTCGCTGAACTCAACCCGAAGGCCTATGCCCAGATCCTCGACCGCCTGCGTGAGATTCGCAAGGCGCATGCCGACGTGGTGGAGGTCATCCGCGCCGAAATAGAGAATGTGCTGGCCACGCACGGCATCACTGCGCAGGTGAGCGGGCGCGAGAAGCGGCCCTATTCCATCTGGCGCAAGATGAACCAGAAGCGCCTGGCGCTGGCGCAGGTCACCGACATCCTCGCCTTCCGCATCATCGTGGAACGGGTGGACGAGTGTTACGCCGCCCTGGGCGCCGTGCACCAGCGCTGGCGCGTCGTGCCCGGCCGCTTCAAGGATTACATCTCGCTGCCCAAGCGCAACGGCTACCAGTCCATCCACACCACCGTGCGCGGCCCCACCGGCGAGGCCATGGAGTTGCAGATCCGCACCCGCGACATGCACGAGGTGGCCGAGCGTGGCGTGGCGGCGCACGGGCTTTACAAGGAGGCAGCATCGCAAGAGGAGAGCGAGGCCGGCTACGTGCCGCCGAAAGAGGTGCAGGAAACCTTCAACTGGCTGCGCAGCGTGGTGGAGGAGATCGAGTCCGGCCGCACCCCCACCGACGTGCTGGAGCACACCCGGCTGGAGCTGTTCACCGACCAGGTGTTTTGCTTCACCCCGCTGGGCGATCTCATCGTGCTGCCGCGCGGTGCCACCGCCATCGACTTCGCATACGCCGTGCACACTGATGTCGGCAACGCAGCCGTCGGCTGTCTCATCAACAAGCGCCACGCCTCGCTGCTGACGAGGCTGAACAACGGCGACGAAGTGGAGATCATCACCTCGAAGGCGCAGAAGGTGCCGCCCGCGGCGTGGGAGAACGTGGCCGTCACCGCCCGCGCCCGCGCCGCCATTCGCCGCGCCAACCGCCAGGCCCGGCGCGAGGAATACATCGGCCTGGGCGAGGAGCTGCTGGAATACTGGCTCACCAAGTTCGGTCGCAAGTATTCGCGCACGCTGGTGGCGAAGGCCTTTCCGCGGCTGGGAATTGAGAGCGTGGAGGACGGGCTGGAGGCCCTGGGCCGCGGCGCGCTGCAGGTGGCGGAGGTATTGCAGGCGCTGGGGCTGGACGAGAGGCAGGTGCACGAGGCCGCCGAGCTGCCCGGTCTGCGCGCCACAGAGATCGGCGGCCGCCTGGCATTGCGCGACGCCGTCATCGTCAAGGGCGGGCAGAGAAACCGCCAGCTGCCCATCGAGATCGCCATGGACACCGGCGCCGTGCCCGGCGAGCGCATCATCGGCATCGTGGAAAAGGGGGTCATCCGCGTGCATCCCAGCTTCTCCCGTGCACTGGCGCGTTACGAGGACGCCGACGACGCCCGCTGGGTGGATCTGGCGTGGAACATGGAGGCGCTCAGCGGCCAGCTTTTCCCGGCGCGCATTCGCGTGGTGGTGCACAACGAGGTGGGGGCGCTGGCGAAGGTGGCCGGCATCATCGGCGAGCACGGCGCCAACATCGAGAATCTTGTCATGAGCCAGCGGGCCTCCGATTTCTACGACTTTGACATCGTGGTGGAGGTGCGTCATATCGAACACCTGAACGAGATCCTCTTCGCCCTGCAACAGGCGGACGTGGTGGTGGAAGCGGAACGCATGCAGGGCTGAGGAAACGGCGCCGGCCCGCGCCATGCCAAGGGCACAATCCGGTGGAATCGGTGAGTCCGCCCGCGGGCGTTTACGGCATCTTTGTGCTATCGAGGTAATGTGCGCGCATGTTCGCAAGGCGGGAAAAACCGGGTCTGTTGAGGCGCGTCTGGCTGTTCATCTTTCCGCCGGGCGGGCTGAAGCGTGCGTGGACCTACGTCTGGCATCGCACCAAACGCATCTCTGCCACGCCACACGCCATCGCCGCCGGATTCGCCGCCGGCGCCTTCGTCTCGTGCACGCCCTTCATCGGTTTTCATTTCATCCTGGCCGGCATTCTCGCCTGGTTTCTGCGCGGTTCCATTCTCGCTTCCGCGCTGGGCACGGCAGTGGGCAACCCGCTCACCTTCCCCTTTATCTGGTGGGCCACCTACAATCTCGGCGGCCTCATCCTCGGCTACGATCTCAAAAGCGAGATCACCATTGATCTACCGCATGGTTTCGGCATGATGCTGTTCACCCGGCCAGGCGAATTCTTCAGCATGTTCTGGGAGGCCATGTCGCCGCTCATCATGCCCATGCTGGTGGGCTCATTGCCAATTGGCCTCCCCCTTGGAGCAGGCTCCTATTTCCTCGTCCGCAAGGCGGTGTCGGAATATCAGGAGCGCCGCCGCGCCCGGCTCGCCGCCCGTCGGCGCCAGCTGCAGGGCCAGGCGGCGGAATGAAGGCCCGCCGCTTCCGTGACGGGCTATTCACCGTCCCGCCGGCCACCCAGGAGCGCCTGCAGGTGATGCAGGATTTGCGGCCATTCACCCTCTATGAGCAGGCGGATGCCGAGCAGCGCTCCGGCGACGATGGAGGCGATGGCGATGAACGCGGTGAGTGACAGCGCCGCCACGCCGGTCATGCCCTGGCCGATGGTGCAGCCGCCAGCGAGTATGCCGCCCGCGCCCATGAGCGCCGCACCGGTGAGATGCCGGCGCATTTCGTGCGCGTCGTCGAAGCCTTCCCACGTGATCTCACCCTGCCGCCATGCGGCCAGAAAGGCCCCCGCGATGACGCCGAACACCCCGCCGACGAGAAAGGAGGCCGACGCGCCCGACGCGATCATGAGCCACAGGATGCTCTGGCCGATGGGATGCACGAAGCTGTAGGAATCCGGCCGCTGCGGATAGAACGTTTCCTGCCCCAGCGTGGAGGTCACCAGCCAGCCCCAGCCGATGGCCGCGCCCAGCGCCAGCCCCGCCAGGATGTGCCGGTTCTTCATGCGGTAGCGCGGACTGGAGAGCGCCCAGCCCACCAGCGCCGCAACCAGCAGCGTCGCCACCGCCAGCTGGCCGGCCCACGAATCGCCGAACAGCAGCTTCGGGATCATTTGCGAGGAAAGCGCCGGCAGATCAATGCTAAGCCGCTCTATGGTCATCAGCCGCGCCCGCGCCAGAATGCCGCTCATGGTCATGAAGCCGACGATGCCCAGCACCAGCGTGGACAGGAGCGCCCGCATGTCGCCGCCGCCCAGCCGCACCAGCATGCCAAACGCGCAGGTGCCCACCAGCGCCATGCCAAAGCCGAACATCAGCCCGCCGATGACGGCGCCGCCAACGGGAATGTGCCCGGACAGCCGCCAGCTGCGGCCCAGATCAATGATTCCCGAGAGATCCAGGTATTGCGTGATGGCGATGGCCACACCCACCGCCAGCATCCACGTGCGCAGCCGTGTGCGCTCGGCGCCGTAATAGGCCTCTTCCATGGCGCCCAGCGTGCAGAAATGCGCTGTGCGCGCGGCGAATCCGAACACCGCGCCGCCGATGAACCCCAGCAGGGTGACGGCCAGTTGCAGTTGATCGTCGCTCACGGAACTCCCGGCGTTTCCTCCCCGCGTCGTGATGCGCCGCGCCGGGGCATATTGTCATTTTGCCGACGCGGCAGCCTTATTCTTGAACAGATCGCGCAGGAAGGCAACGATGGCGCGCACCTCCGGGTCGTCGGAAAGGGAATAGTAGATCATCTTGCCTTGCCGCCGCGTGCGCACCAGGCGGTCGCCGCGCAGGCGCGCCAACTGCTGTGAAACGGCGGGCTGGCGCAGCTCCAGGATGGATTCCAGCTCGGAAACCGCCCTGTCGCCGTCCAACAGGGCGCAAAGGATGATGAGGCGGCTTTCGTGCGCGATGGCCTTGAGGATGGTGCTGGCGCGCTTGAGATCACCAAACTGTGCCTTCAGGCTCACCGTGTCCGGGCGGCCTTCGTCCGCCTGTTCCACCACCTGGGGCAGGATGTTGCTGATGCTGTTCGCCGGGAGGGCCATGATTGTCGCTCCGGATGCATCATGGGCGCGGCGCAAGCCGCCGCAGCTGATATTCAGGAATCATTATATAGCATGCCTTGCATGTTTGCCAAATGACGGAATCTCCGATTCTCACCGGCGGGATTGCCTTTTCCCTCTCCTTGCGCCATGACTGGGTAAAAACCCGAAGAGCCGCCGAAAAGGCAGCCGTCAGGAGGAAACGCCATGAACTTCGACATCGGCTTCGGCGGTGCGTTCATCGCCGGGTTGCTTTCCTTTCTCTCGCCCTGCGTTTTGCCCATCGTGCCGCCGTCGCTGGCCTTCATCGCCGGCGTGTCCTTTCAGGACATCGAATCGGGCGAGCGCCAGGCGCGCTTCCGCGTATTGCGCGCGGCCGTTGCCTTCGTGCTGGGTTTCACCACCGTTTTCGTCATGCTGGGGCTGGCCGCTTCCACGGTGGGCCAGCTGCTGAACGAATACCGTGACACCATCGCCATCGTCGCCGGTGGGCTCATCATCGTGCTGGGGCTGCATTTTCTCGGCGTCTTCCGCATCGCGCTGCTCTACCGCGAGGCCCGCGTGCACACACGCTCGCGCCCGCTGGGCATGATCGGGGCCTACGTGGCGGGGCTGGCCTTCGCCTTCGGCTGGAGCCCGTGCGTGGGGCCGGTGCTCTCCACCATTCTCGTCATCGCCGCCGGGCAGGATACGGCCATGAAGGGTGGTCTGTTGTTGCTGCTCTATGCGCTGGGAATCGGCCTGCCGTTCATTCTGGCGGCGGCGTTCCTGGAACAGTTCAAGGGCTTCATGCAGAAATTCCGTCGCCATCTCGGACTGATGGAAAAGATCATCGGCGTCTTTCTCATCGTCGCCGGCGTCTTCATCGCCACCGGCTGGGTGAACGACGTCGCCAATTGGATCCTCAAGACCTTCCCGGCGCTGGCCATCGGATGAAGTGAAGATTCCTGCCGGGCGCATACACGAAAAAGGGTCGGAACCCGCGAGTTCCGACCCTTCCGCACCCACAGGCGAGGAAATTCGCCTGCTCACCGGAAAAGGTTTTCGTCATCGAAACAGGGACGTGAAAAGGAATTCGTGATGAAAGATCCGAATCTCTTCCGCGTCCTTGTGATTACTATCATACCCCATTCCGGTGAACGGTTCCTTTATGCCACATGGTCTTGATAGGATTCGACTCCGCCATGCGCCAGACCAATTTAAGGTGCTAATGCCAGGTTGCTCGAAGGCCGGCCGGTGAAACCATCCCGTTATATTTCTACCAACCTGTTGTTTTATCGTGGGCCTGCGGGGTGGATGATGGCGCGGGTGGTGGGTGACTCCTGATGCATTCCGGTGTCTCGTGCATCTCGACATGGGCGAAGGAGTGGTCCGAGGTCGGCGCGGAATGACCGCTGAGCCGTGCCGAAAGGCGGTGCAATTCAGGACCTTCTGGGCTGTCGCCGCCTTCTGTTGCGGCGTTGGCCGTTGGTGGTGGCATGTTCCGTGGGCGCCGGAAGGTCGATAGCCCTTTCAAGATTCGGCATTGGTGCACTCTTGTGCGGAAACGCCATGGCGGCCACGAAGTGCTCCTGAAACCGCTCCTCGGTAGCTGTTTCGATCTTTTCGATTCGCCGCACCAGCGCCTCGATCTCGCGACGCGATTCGCGGCTGGCCAGCGCCATGCGCGCGCCGGTGCCCGCCGCGTTGCCGGCGTTGCTCACCTGCTCCGGCGGGCAGTCGGGAATCATCCCCAGAACCATGGCGTATAGCGGGTCGATATGCGCGCCGAAAGCGCCGGCAAGCCGGATGCGATCCGGCGCGTCGATGCCCAGCCGGTCCATCAGCAACCGGCAGCCGGCATGCAGCGCCGCCTTGGCCAGCTGGATGGCGCGCACATCTTCCTGCGTCACCACGATCTCGCGCCCGTCCTCGCCGCGGTGCAACACGTAGGCGAATCCACGCCCTCGCGCCTCCACCCACGGGGAGGTTTCCGCCAGCGCCGCGTTGAACCGGCCGTTGGAATCGATGATGCCGGCGAGGAACATCTCCGCCACCGCCTCGATGATGCCCGAACCGCAGATGCCGGTGATGCCCGTCTCCTTCACCGCCTGGGCAAAGTCTTCCGCATCCGACCACACCTCCACGCCGATGACCTTGAACCGCGGCGTCAGCGTTTCCCGGTCGATGCGCACCCGCTCGATGGCGCCGGGCGCGGCGCGTTGACCGTGAGTGATCTCCGCGCCTTCGAAGGCCGGCCCCGTGGGCGAGGAACAGGCCAGCAGCCGATGGCGGTTGCCCAGGATGATCTCGGCGTTCGTACCCACGTCCACGATCAGGGATATCTCGTCGCGCTCGTGCGGCGCCTCCGCCAGAACCACCGCCGCCGCGTCCGCCCCCACATGCCCGGCAATGCAGGGCAGGGCGTATAGCCGCGCCGCCGGGGCCAGGTGCAATCCGGCGTCGCGCGCCGGCATTTCCAGCGCGGCCGAAACTGCCAGTGCGAACGGCGCCTGCCCAAGCTCCACCGGGCTGATGCCGAAAAACAGGTGATGCATCACCGGGTTGCCCACCACCGCCACGTCCAGAATGTCCTCCGCCGACAGGCCTGCTTCCGTTGCCGCTGCTCGCGCCAGCGCGTCGATGGCCTCGCGCACCGCGGCGGTCATTTCCGCCGTGCCCTCCGGGTGCAGCATGGCGTGCGACACGCGGCTCATCAGATCTTCGCCGAATCGGATCTGCGGGTTCATCACCCCACGCGCCGCCAGCACCTTGCCGGTATGCAGATCGGTCAGATGCGCGGCGATGGTGGTGGATCCGATGTCCAGCGCCAGACCGAAGAGTGCCTCCTCCACACCCGGGCGCACGTCCACCAGTATCGGCGGCGAGTCCAGATGCGGCTGGTGGATGATGGCGGTCACCCGCCAATCGCCCCGCCGCAGGGCACCTTGCAGCTTCGGCAGCGCCAGCGGGTCGGGCGACAGATCGTGCAGCCCCCATTCCTCCGCCAGCGCCCGCGCCAGGCGCTCGAAATCGGAAGAGGGCGCCTCCAGCGCCGGCGGCTCCACCTCCACCGGCAGCGCGCGCAACGGCGGGTCCACGGCGATGGGGCGCGTGTCCGCTTCCTTGCGCACCAGCTGGCGGTGCAACTGACTTTCCGGCGGCACGTCCACCACCACGTCACCCATCAGGCGCGCCTGACAGGCCAGCCGATGACCGGGCTTCAGCCCGCGCAAGGAGTCGTATTTCTCTTCCGCCTGTGTTGGTGGAGTTACATGTTCCGGAGAAGATTCAATGCCTTCCTTGGAAAATTTACCGCCCTGAATAAAAACCTGGCAGCGCCCGCAGATAGCCCGGCCGCCGCAGGCGGAATCCACGTCCACCCCCAGCCGCCGCGCGGCCGCCAGCAGGGTTTCGCCACGCCTAGCCGTTCCGCGCCGTCCCGACGGCAGAAACAGCACCCGCACCACCTTCTCCCCGTCACCGACGGGGCCTTGCGGATTGTCCTGTGCGGGTGTGCTGGTCATGTCCCGGTCTCTTCATCCCCGGCGGCGCCGGCGGCGGCGTCCGCGCCTGCCACCGTCCTCACTGTCGTCACCCGCGGCGGGCGCGCGAAACTTCGCCGTCCAGCGCTGGCTGTCCGGATCGTGTCCGTTGAGCAGATCGGCCGCCAGCACGGCGGTCATGTCCTCCTCGTGCAGCGGATTCATGATCGCCGAGGTCATGCCGTGAGATGCCGCGGTGGCGATGAAGTAGGCCGTCAGCACGCGGCGGTTGGGCATGCCGAAGCCGATGTTCGACGCGCCGCAGGTGGTGTTCACCCCCAGCTCCTCGCGCAGACGCCGCACCAGCTCGAACACCTGCACGCCGGCCTTGTTCACCGCGCCGATGGGCATGACCAGCGGATCCACCACGATGTCGTGCGCCGGAATGCCATGATCGGCCGCGCGTTCGACGATCTTCTTCGCCACGGCGAAACGCACTTCCGGATCTTCCGAGATGCCTGTCTCGTCGTTGCAGATGGCCACCACCGGCACATCGTGTTTTTTCACCAGCGGCAGGACACTCTCTAGCTTCTCCTCCTCGCCCGTCACCGAATTCACCAGCGGCCGGCCCTTCGCCACCTCCAGCGCCGCCGCCAGCGCTCCGGTAACGGAGGAATCGATGCACAGCGGCAGGTCGGTCACCTCCTGCACCGCCTCCACCGCGCCCCGCAGCAGCGGTGGCTCCGTCTCGTTGGGATCAACCGCAGCGATCCCTGCGTTCACGTCCAGTATGTGCGCGCCCGCTTCTGCCTGGCGGATGGCGTCGCGCTTCACCGTGTCGAACACGCCCTTTTCCAGCTCGGCAGCGAACTTCGGCCGGTTGGTTGGATTGATGCGTTCGCCGATGATGGTGAACGGCTCCTCGAAGCCGATCACGTGTTCCCGCGTTTCCGATGCGACGATGGTCCTGGTCATGATGTCTGTGATCCTTCCGAAATACTGGCTTGTTTTTCGTGTAGGGCAGGGGGCGCGGTGCCCGCAACCCGCCCCGCTGTCAGCTTTCGCCGTCCGGGCCGCCAAGCAGGGCGCGGCACACGGCCTCGGCCAGCTGCGGCCGGTTCATGGTGTAGAGATGGAAATGCCTCACCCCGCGCGCGGCCAGATCGAGCACCTGTTCCACTGCGAAGGCCGCTGCCAGCATCCGGTGCACCAGCAGCGAATCGCCATCCTTCCGCCCCTTCAGCCCGGCGAAGCGCCGGCTCAGCCATTCCGGCACGCTCGCCTTGCAGCGCTCGGCAAAGTTGCGCACCTGGAAGAAATTCGGAATCAGCATGATGCCCGGGTGAATATCGCCAGCGATGCCCGCCGCCCGCGCCTCTTCCAGAAAGTCCGAGAACAGCGTGTTGTCGAAGAAGAATTGCGTCAGCGCCTCGTCGGCGCCAGCCTCGAACTTGGCCTTCAGATTGGCGAGATCGGCCGCGCGCGAGGGGGATTCCGGGTGCCCTTCCGGATAGGCGGCGACGGAAATGCGCAAGTCCGGCCAGTGCTCACGCAGCGCCCCGACCAGCTCCGCCGCGTTGGCGAATCCTTGCGGATGCGGCGCAAAATGCGATGCGCCGTCTGGCGGGTCGCCGCGCAGCGCCACGATGTGATCCACGCCCGCCGCGCGGAATCGTTCCGCCACCGCCATCGTCTCTTCCCTGCTGGCGTTCACCACCGTCAGATGCGCGGCGATGGGCGTGTTCGTGGCAGCGCGCAGCGCCTCGATGGTGGCCAGCGTGCGCTCCCGGCTGGAGCCGCCGGCGCCATAGGTGACGGAGATGTATTCCGGAGCGAACGGCTCCAGCCGCCGCGCCAGTGCGGCCAGCGCCACCAGCCCGTCCTCGTCCTTCGCCGGAAACACTTCCAACGATACGCCAACCGGTGCTGGTTCCTTCTGCCGCAATTTCTCCACCGCCGTGGAAAGGGATGTCATGGCGCTCTCCGAAAACATATAAGGAAATCTTTATATCCTTCACGAGGCTTGAAACAGATGCCCCGGCCGTTGTCAAGGCGTGGCCGGCCGGAACGGTTTCATGGCCTTCCGGCAGGATGGAGTGTGTTACCGTGTGATGCCAAGTTGCGCAAAGGCTGACCGGTAAGGCGGCATCGCCCCTCCAAGCCCTTTGCTTTGGCAAATTGGGGGTGGGGACGTGGGGTGGTGGGTGGTTCATCATGCATGTCGGTATGAAAATGCATGTCGGCATGAAAATTCGGTCCGGCCGCCATTTTGTGATAAGCTGGACGACAGGGCTGGAAAGGATCGGGGTGGTTCGAGGGGAAACAACCATCGGGAGAGGAAATGATGGTTCGCCGACTGCCTGTTCTGCCGGCAGTGATGCTGCTGGCGTTGTCCCTGTTTTTCAGCGCGTTTCTGACGGTGCGGTATGCGTATGCCTGTCCGGCCGAACATCGGGTGCGCAGCGCCGCCAACGACCTGATGCGTGCCGGCCGCTCCGGCTCGCCGGCGGCCATTCGCCGGGTGTTGCATCGCCATGTGGACATGCGACGCGTCATGACCTTCGCACTGGGGCGCGACATTCGCCGCCTGAAGGGAGTGCAGCGGCGGCACTACTATCGCCAGGCCTCCGCCTACGCCGCGCGCCAGCTGGCCCGGCTGGCCCGGTATGTGCGCGGCAGCGCGGTCAGGGTGGAGCGTTGCTCCCGTTCCCGTGTCGTCACGAAACTGCTCCCGCAGGGAGAGCGCATCGTCTGGAGGCTGCGCGGAGGGCGCATCGTGGATGTGAACTTCCGCGGCATGTGGATGGCGCAGCTGCTGCGTGACCGTTTTCGCCGCATGCTGGCCGAAACCGGTCACGACATGAAGGCTTTCATCGCCCGTCTCGACTGAGCGCCATGCCGGCCGCCACCTGATTGTCGCCACTTTCTCGCCAAGATATCATCAGACTATTCCAATATATGGATAACCGTATATAGTGTGTTCGTTCTCGTGTATCGGGGTATTGTTGCAACTTTCGAAAGAGGAGGAGGAGACAGATGAAACGCATAGTGACCTGCGCCATGGGTATCGCGGCGGCCGGCATGTTCACGGTTTCCGCTTTTGCCGGCATGGACACCATGGTTGGCAAGTGGAAGTGGCAGGACTTCACCGTGGAATGCCAGAAGGGCGGGGAGCACGGCCTCTCCTGCAAGGTCGCCGCCGGGCCGAAGAACGTCGGCATGGAAATGATCATGTCGCCCATCAAGCAGGAGGGCGAGCATTTCGTCGGCAAGGTCAAGCACCCCGGCAATGGCAAGGTTTACAACACCAAGATGAGCCAGCCGGACAAGGATTCCTGGAAGCTGGACGGCTGCACCGATGACGGCGCCTGCGCTTCCGGCACCTTCGTGCGGGTGAAGTGAGGCATTAGCGGGCACGATGAAAAGGGAAGGGGCCGGCGCGCCGCCGGCCCCTTTTGGTTTGCGCTGCGTGATGGCCATACGGCCTCAGCGCCATTTCCAGCGCTGCAGCGCCCTCAGGATGCCCGCGCCCACGAGCGCCGCGATGCCCAGCTGCCAGAAGGGCACCAGCACGAATTCGAACTTTCGCGCGTCACCGAAATTGATGGAAGGTTGCGCGCCCAGCAGCGCGCCCATGCCCTGCGCCGCGACGAAAAAGACGCCGATGCCGGCCACGATCCACATGGCCACCCGTGAAAGCTTGTACCAGCCCTGCCCACCGGCGAAAATGAGCAGAAGGCCCGCGACGAAGGACAGCGCCGCCAGCCATACCAGCGGCTTCATGAACGGCATCATCGCCGTCATCATTTCCATGAGAAATCCCTTCAAGACGATATCCTCCCCTCTGCGTGTAAACGGTCGGACCATACATCTGAAAGTGCGCATATTGGGTGCCGCATGGCAAGGGCCTTTCCATGCGGGCGGAAGGATTCAGGGCTTGCGTTGCAGGATGGCGATGAAAAAGCCGTCCGTGCCGTCAAGATGCGGCGCCAGCTGCAAAAAGGGGCCATCCATCGCCGATACCGGCAACGAGGGCAATGCCGCCATCTCCCGCCAGTCCTGCGCCGTGAAGTCGTCGTGCCGCTCCAGGAAGGCGGCCGCCTGATCCGCATTTTCCGGCGGCAGCAGGGAACAGGTGACATACACCAGCCGCCC
>JALUAB010000127.1 GCA_027051195.1 Hyphomicrobiales bacterium | reverse complement strand
CCGGAAAAATTCGGCACCGTTTTCGATGCCCTGTGGTGGGCGGTCATTACGCTCACCACCGTCGGATACGGCGACGTCTATCCCGTCACCATCGGCGGGCGGATATTCACCATGATCATCGTTCTGCTGGGCCTCGGCCTCGTCGTGGTGCCCTCGGGCCTGCTGGCCTCGGCCTTTCAGGAAATCCGCCGCCGCGAGCGCGAGCGCCGCCTGCGCCGCGAGCGTTGGCACCTGCACGAACCGGAGGAGTGAATGCGAGCCGCCCGCCGCGAATGGGCGGCGGGCGACGACGTATCGCTTTGCCTTTCATGGCGCCCCGACGGGCATCAGCCGCCTGCGGGCAGGGGCATCATGCCGCGGTGGAAGATGTAGGCCACCACGTAGGCGATGGGCGCTATCACCAGGAACAGGGCGATGGCGTAGAGCAACGCCAGCTTGCCCATGCCGCGCAGCTTGGAGAAATCCGTGATGATGCCGATGGCCACGAAGGTGAGCATGAACATCATCTTGCGCATGGGGCTTTGCACGATCTTCGCGCCTGCGTCCGCTGCCTTCGACAGTTCCGGCCAGAACACCGCGATGGCCAGATAGGTGAACCACGCGATGAAGTAGCCGATGACGAACTTCGGGAAACGGAACCAGATCTCGGACGCACCCACGCGCGGCTGGCCCGGCGTGCGCTCCACATACTTCATCCACAGGATGGCCAGCACGAAGGCCCACACGCCGATGAACACGTCGATCCAGATCTTGGTGACGATGGCCGACTCCAGGATGCCCGCGCCCCACAGCTCGCCGGTTTCCTGATAGTGCCTGGCCTTCATCAGCTCTTCCAGGATGGCGCCGGCGGCGGCGTCCGCGCCGTCCGTCTTCACCGTCATGCCCAGTGCCGCGCCGTTCACGATGGGCTGATTGGGGAACACGGCGGTGTAGAAGCCTGGCAGGATGATCAGCTCCAGCATGGCGTAGATGACGATGAGCATGGACACCACCGTGGCCAGCACCGGCTTGGCGCGGATGGCGCCGGCGGTGGCGATGGCGGCCGAAACGCCGCAGATGGAGATGCCCGAGGCCAGCACCGCCGAGGCGTCACGCGGCAGCTTGAAGGGCTTGCGCCCCAGCCAGTAAACGATGGGCCAGAACAGCATGTAGGCCACGAAGGTGGCCGCCGCGCCCGCCAGCAGCAGCTCGAAGGTGAACTTGGTGGAGGTTAGCGACAGGTGGCCCAGCTTGATGCCCAGATAGACGATGGCCGTCTTGATGAACCACTCCGGTTTCGCTGCCTCCTTCAGGAACTCCGCCACCGGCTTGATGAGGTTGCCGATGATGAGACCCACCGCCAGCGCCAGCATGAACGAGAAGCCGCCACCCAGTTGCAGGCCCCAGGACAGGCGCACGGCGTTTTTCGACTTCTCGACCGCCGCTGCTGCCTGTTCCGGCGTCGGGTTGAGCGGATCCGCGCCCATCTCCTTCAGCGCCTTCTTCAGCTCCTTCGAGCACTTGTTCACCTTGGTCAGGCAATAGACGTCATCGCCCCACACCTGCGTCGCGGTGATGGATTCGGCCGTCTTGTGCGCCTTGAAATGCGCCTCATGCCCGATGATCCACAGCGTCCAGGTTAGGAAGAAGATCACCGTCCATCCCAGGAAGAAGCGCATCACGTCCAGTTTCATGAAATACGCGCCGACGCAGGTGAGCACGGTGAACACGAGATAAGTCATGAACAGCGAGGCCAGCGGGTGCCAGTCGGCGTAGGCCTTGCCCGAGGCCTTCATCAGCTTGCTCCACGAGAAGTCGTTCACGACCTGAGTGAATTCCCAGGTCTTGAGCTTGGTCATCCAGCCGACGATATCCACGCCCCAGATGGTGCCAAGCCCCGCGAGGAACAGGGCCAGACCCAGCCACACGGCCCACCAGTCCTCGGTGCTCAGCATGCCGGAATACCATTTCCGGTTAACGGATTGCGATGCCGAACTCATGGCGTTTCTCCTCCCGTTCGCGTACCCGGTGCGCCCGGATCTCGTTTTCATGCACGCGCGAGCGTGTCAGGCCACGTGCTCCGTGGCCGTGCCGGCGCGCAGGTCCAGTTCCACCAGGCGGTTGAAGTAGTGCGACGCATACTGACGTATCCAGGTGGGGATGGAGGCGTTGTCGAAGCGCATCACCACGCACACCTTGCGATCCGCGTAGTCGGATCGGGTGGCCAGCGCCGCCATCAGCGCCGAGTCCAGCGCTCCCAGCGTTTCTCCCTTCACCCGGATGCCCAGCTCATCGTTGCGGCTCACCCAGTCGCGTCCATCATGGGTGAGCACCATCTCCAGCTCGCACGCCATTGCGCGAACCTCCTCTTGCTGGCAGCGGTTTGTGTTCTGCCGCGGGCGCTCGGGCCCGCACGGGCGTTCAGAGCAGGAAGATGTTTATGAGGGTGCCGAGAACGACGAGCCCGGCGATGCCGATGCCGATACTGTAAAGCACCAGCCGGCTTTCCCAGTCGGCCCATGGTTCGGCCTTGCTGGCATAGAGCTCGTCCGGGTGGAGTTCGGGCGCCTGTTCGACGACTTCCTCCTCCACGCGCAGATCGGTGGTGTCGATGCTGCTCATGATGTTTCTCCCTTGCGTTTCCTCCGTCGCGGAAGATTTCATTTTGTTCATTAACTTTCCGCAATGCTGAGTGTATGCCCATGTGCCATGTCTTGCAAGCCCATGAATGACTTGCGGAAAAGCGCACTTCCATGAGTCTCCCTGCGCTTCCGCCATGCGGAAAGAGGAAGGGCGGCGCAATTTCCATGCCAGTTTGCCGCGCGCCCTTCACCGTTGACTCCGGTCAAGGAACCCGGCGAAAAGGAGCGCTACCGGATCTGTGTCAATGGCGGAAAGACTGATGCCATGTTGCTTAAAGACTGACCGGTAAAACCACCCCGCGCCCCCACCCAAGCCCTTGTTTTCATAATTTGGGGGTTGGGTGGGGGCGCGGGGTGGTTTTACCGGTCAGTCTTTAAGCAACATGGCATCAGTCTTTCCGCCATTGACACAGATC
>JALUAB010000126.1 GCA_027051195.1 Hyphomicrobiales bacterium | reverse complement strand
ATTATGGTGGCCGGCGGCAGATGCGGGCACAGCTCTCGAAAGATCTGGCGCTTGACCTCCTCGGATTCGGTGGCAGCCTCGATCACGATGTCGCACTCGGCGAAGGCCTCGACGTCGCTCACCGGATGGATCTTGTCCAGCGCAGCCTTGCGTTGCTCTTCCGTGATGCGGCCCTTGCGCACCTGCCGGGCCATGTTGCCGTTGATGGTGGCCAGCGCCTTTTCCACAACTTCCGGCGAGACATCCTTCAGCAGCACGTCATAGCCTGCCAGCGCGCAGACATGGGCGATACCCGTTCCCATGTGCCCGGCGCCGACGATGCCCACCTTGCGAATTTCCATCTTTCCGCCCTGTTGCTTCGCGCCGCTCGTCACTCACGCCAGCGCGCAGGGTAGCGCCGCCCCGGCCACCGGGCAAGCCCCGATACGGCCCCTTCAGCCAGTGTAGGCACAAGGTTATGGAAACGGCGGAATGTGTGCTAGTTTTCTCCCGAATCGGGGTGGGGGCCGCACGTTTCAGGCCGGGGAACGCAATGGACGATTTGCAGCAAGAGGTGGACGGCGCGCTGAGCAGGTTCGAACAGGCGCTGGCGCAGGTGGAACAGGCCTTTGCCGACCTTTCCCGCGCTCATGGATCCGCACGGCGGCTGGAGGAGGAAAACGAGCGGCTGCGGCAGGAACTGGAAGCCCTGCGGCAAAGAGCGACGACCCTGGCGGACGTCAACCGCAAGGCGCTGGAGCGCATGAAAGGCGCCATCGGGCACATCCGCCAGGTGCTGAAGGAAAACTGACGACGCGACCAACGGCGCCGGGGGCGGGTGCCGTCCGTCGCATCAGGAGGGGGCCATGCCACAGGTCGTGGTGGAGATAAACGGCCGCAGCTACACGCTGCAATGCGATGACGGTCAGGAGGAGCACCTGCGCCGGCTGGCGCGCATGGTGGATGAGGAAATCGCCGCCATACGCGAAGCCACCGGACCACTGGGCGATATCCGCCTGCTCATCATGGCCTCGCTGGTGCTGGCCGACCGCATCCACGAGCTGCACAAGCAGCTGGCCGCCGCCAGCAACGAGGATGCCGAGAAGGCCGCCGAGCGCCTCTTGCAAACCGTGCGCACGGCCACCGACCGGCTGACCCTCCTGACGAACACCCCCGCCCAGCCACCGCAAAAAGCCTGATCAGGCAACACCTGCCGAATTGTACGATGAATGGCGCGGAAAAAGGGCTGAAATCAACCATTCCGGTGGTGCGTCAACAGCTGTTTCGGATGCCCTGCATCTGCCTGATTCAATCTGACGACCGTCACTGGGGTGGACCTGGAATCAGACGTTCTCTTGTCGTGACGACCGCCGTGCCGGACACCCTGCAGCTGCCTGATTCAACCTGACGACCGTCAGTGGGGTGGACCTGGAATCAGACGTTCTCTTGTCGCGACGACCGCAGTGCCGGACACTCTGCGGCTGCCTGCTTCAATCTGACGTCCGTCAGTGGCGGAGAGGGTGGGATTCGAACCCACGGTGCCCGAAAGGGCACAACGGTTTTCGAGACCGCCCCGTTCAACCACTCCGGCACCTCTCCGCAAGAGAACATCGCCCTGCAGCGGGGCGAGCATCAGATAGCGCAGGCGCGCTCCCTTCACAAGAGCACGCCTGCAAAACGATCATCCGAAAGGATCAGTCGCCCTCACCCGGTTCGTCGGTGAAATACTTCTCCAGCTTGTTCGCTTCGCCGTCGTATTTCTCCGCATCGGGCAGCGGGTCCTTCTTCTGCGTGATGTTCGGCCAGATCTTGGCATATTTGGCGTTCAGCTCGATCCACTTTTCCAGTCCCGGCTCCGTATCCGGCAGAATGGCCTCCGCCGGGCATTCCGGCTCGCACACGCCGCAATCGATGCATTCGTCCGGGTCGATCACGAGCATCACCTTGCCCTCGTAGAAGCAGTCCACCGGACACACTTCCACGCAGTCCGTGTATTTGCACATGATGCAGTTATCGACAACGACGTAGGTCATGGGCTTCACCCCCTCGCATGGGCTCGGGACGCCCCTGAGCCCTGGGTTGACGCTGTCTCGTGTGGACCGGGCCGGAACTGCCCTTCGCAGAATAACCTGGGGGCTTTCTTGCGCTTCGCAAGCCCCGGTCGGAACCTTGTTCGGCTATAGGACTGCACGACGGCCGTTTCAAGCGCCGGTCTCCGCATGGGGGCAAAAAACCGCACCACCCGCACCCTTCACGCCACCAGAATGCCCCACCCCGGCCGCAGAATGCCCAGCAGTTGCTCCAGATGCGTCCGCCGCATGGCGATGCATCCCGCCGTGGGGCGATCGTTTTCATGCGCGAGATGCAGAAAGATCGCGCTGGAGCGCCCTTGCGCCCGCGGCCACACGTTGAAGTCCAGCACCACGCACAGGTCATAGGCGCGATCCTGCCGCCACAGGCGCTCCGCAGAAGCCGGAAACGGATGCCGGACGAACCGGTTGTAGGAGGGATGAAACGGCGCGTCACACCAGCCGTCGTCCGTGCCGACTGCCCGCACCGGCAGCGCCGTGCACGGCCTCTTGACACGATCGGCCCTATACAGCACGCACACCGGCCGCAACAGTCCGGCCGGCGTCGCCATATCCCCTTCCCTGGGCAAACACGCCACGCCCCGCGCTCCCATGACCACGGGCCAGCACCGCCCCAGTCCCGAGAGCAGGCCGCGCGCCCGCGCGCCGGGCAGGCGCCGCAGCGTGAACGTCGATACGGGCGGGCTGATAAAGCGGTGAGTGCTCCCTGATGCCGCCACGGCGGAATCAGGACATGGCCATGACGGCCGCGGTGCCCAGCAGGCAGGTGGTGAAGGCAAGGCCCATCAGGATGGCCCGCAGGAACTTCACATCCGCCTGAACGGTCACATGATCTGCTTTCATGACTCCATCCCCATCGCCAGACATGGCAATCTTCGCGGCCTCCCCATGGCCGCGCTCAAGCGGATGTAGCATGTCCATGATTAATGCCCCCTGAACGTGATCGTCATCTTCTGTTGGAGAAATCTCCCCCCAGCGCCCGTTCCAGCGCCGCCAACACTTATTGCACGATTCGCCGGCGCTTGCCAACCTCGGGCGTGCAATCCTCTCATGCCAGGCCGCATAAGGGCCGACCGCAAAAACGCCCCGCACCCCTATGCAAGCCGTTGTTTTTCATAATTTGGGAGTCGGGTGGAGGTGCGGGGCAGCGGGTGGGCCTTCATGCATTCCGGCATCATGCATGCCCGCGTCCCGGGGAATCATTCCCATGAACGAATGTCCACGAAATGCCCGGCGATGGCCGCCGCCGCCGCCATGGCCGGAGATACCAGGTGCGTGCGCCCCTTGTAGCCCTGCCGGCCCTCGAAGTTGCGGTTGGAGGTGGAAGCGCAGCGTTCGCCCGGCTCCAGCCGGTCGGCGTTCATGGCCAGGCACATGGAGCAACCCGGCTCGCGCCATTCGAAGCCGGCCTCGGTGAACACCTTGTCCAGCCCTTCCGCCTCCGCCTGCTCCTTCACGACGCCGGAGCCTGGCACCACCATGGCCTTCACCGCCGGGCTCACCTTCTTGCCGCGCACGATCGCCGCCGCCGCCCGCAGGTCTTCCAGCCGGCCGTTGGTGCAAGAGCCGATGAAAACCCGGTCGATGGGAATGTCGGTGATCTTCTGCCCCGGCTTCAGACCCATGTATTCCAGCTTGCGCTCGATCATGGAGCGCCGCGTCTCGTCCTCCACCTCTGCCGGGTCGGGCACGCGCCCCTTCACGGAAACCACGTCTTCCGGGCTGGTGCCCCAGGTCACCAGCGGCGGCAGGTTGGCCGCGTCCAGTTCCACCTCCCGGTCGAACACCGCGTCATCGTCGCTCCTGAGAGTCTTCCACCAGGCCACCGCCCGCTCCCAGGCCTCGCCCTTCGGCGCCATGGGCCGGCCGCGGAAATATTCTATGGTCTTCTCGTCCGGCGCGATGAGCCCCGCCCGCGCACCGGCCTCGATGGACATGTTGCACACCGTCATCCGGCCTTCCATGGACATCTCCTCGAACACGTCGCCGGCGTATTCGATCACATGCCCGGTGCCGCCGGCGGTGCCGATCTCGCCGATGATGGCCAGGATCACGTCCTTCGGCGTCACGCCATCGGGCAGGGTGCCGTTCACCCACACCCGCATGTTCTTCGCCTTCTTCTGGATCAGCGTCTGCGTGGCCAGCACGTGCTCCACTTCCGAAGTGCCGATGCCATGCGCCAGCGCCCCGAACGCGCCGTGCGTGGAAGTGTGGGAATCGCCGCACACGATGGTGGCCCCGGGCAACGTGAAGCCCTGCTCCGGCCCCACCACGTGCACGATGCCCTGCCGCTCATCGTGTTCATTGAAATAGGTGATGCCAAATTCGGCGCAGTTCTTCGCCAGCGTCTCCACCTGCAGTCGGGACTCCGGATCCTCGATGCCATGACTGCGATCCGTGGTCGGCACGTTGTGATCCACCACCGCCAGCGTCCGTTGCGGATGGCGCACCTTGCGCCCGGCGGCGCGCAAACCCTCGAAGGCCTGCGGGCTTGTCACCTCGTGTATCAGGTGCCGGTCGATCCAGATGAGCGAGGAGCCGTCCTCGTTCGTCTCGATCACGTGCGCATCCCAGATCTTGTCATACAGCGTCTTGCCGGCCATGGCTCTCGTCTCTCCGCGGGTTGCGAACAGCGGGCGCGCGCCCGCTCCTCATGCACAGGGCCGGACGCAGTGGCCCGGCCCCGGAAATCGGCGAACGGCGAATGGCGTGGGGCGTCAGCCCTCGGCGGAGTCCTCGCCGCCTTCCGCCGCGCCCGCTTCCTCGGCCGCCTTCTTCTGCGCCTCGGCGTGCGCCTTCAGGATCTCCTCGTTGCGCGCGCGGCGCTTGGCCACCTGGTGCGGCAGCATCTCGGGGATGCGCGCGGCGCGGCCGGTGCGCCCCCGCAGGTAGTAGAGCTTGGCACGGCGCACACGGCCATAGCGCACCACCTTGATTTCCTCGATGTTCGGCGAATAGAGCGGAAACACGCGCTCCACGCCCTCACCATAGGAAATCTTGCGCACGGTGAAGCTCTCGTTCAGCCCCGAGCCGTTGCGCGCGATCACCACGCCCTCGAAGTTCTGGATGCGCGAACGGTTGCCTTCCTTCACGCGCACCGCCACCACCACGGTGTCCCCCGGGCGGAAATCCGGAATCGGGCGCTTCGCCGCGATCTTCTCCGCCTGTTCCTTTTCAAGCTGCTCGATAATGTTCATGGCAGGCGTTCCCTGGTGTTGCTGCCGGGGCATGACCCCGAAACACGTAAAACCCCCATGCCGCCTCCCTTCCGGGCATGGAACCGAAGGCGCGCTGCGGGATGAAAACCTCATGCTGTCGCCCGTTCGTATAACGCCGCCGCGGCCCCGCCGTCAACCGCCCTGCCACCCAATGCGGCGCAATGCGCGCATGCATCTTCCACAAGGCGGCGACGGACGCTGACAGAAAGATTCTTTCATGGCAGCATGGCGCCATGTTCGCTGGCAACCGCACATTGCTGGCGCGGCTGGAGAACCTGCCGGTACTGGCCCGCCGCGAAGACGCCATCGAGGCCGCCATCTACAACCTGTGGCGGCGGCTGCGCCTGCGCGAGGGCGCCCACGTGGAGCTGGCGCTGCCGGGGCTTAAGGAGATGCAGCTGGTCATGGAGGACGCCGCCTGGGCGGTGGTGGATTCCAACCGCAACGACGTGCCGGTGCTCGCCTGGGTCGAATTCTCGGCACTGAAGAGCCGCGCCGACCTGCACCGTCCCATCACTTGCCACGTGCACTATTACCATTACATGGCCAGCCACCTGCGGGCGCGGACGCTGCAAATCCTCCCCGATCTCCTGCAACGCCGGCTGGCGCGCCGCCGCTGAAAACACGGTGCTCCAACCCGGAAAGGCCGTCCCGCGCCCCCGCCCGAACACCTTGCTCTCGCACAATATCGGGCGGATGGGCTGGGGCGGTGGGCGGTTCAAGCAAATTGCCGCACCATCATTGTCGCCCGGAACCTGGACGCCACGGGCATCAGACCATCCGCGCCTTGCGCAGGGAGTGATAGGCGGCGATCACGTCGCGCAGGCGCGCCTCCCTGCTGCGGTCGCCAGCGTTCACGTCGGGGTGCAGCTCCTTTACCAGCTTCTTGTAGCGCGCCTTGATGACGTCCGACGTGGCTTCTTCGTCCAACCCCAGCGTCTGTAGCGCCTCCATCACCGCCGGTGGCAATACCCGGCGCGGCCGCGCGCGGGTCTGCGGCCCATCGCCAAACAGCCCGTAACCATCGCGCCACCCCTGCGCCCTGGAAAATCCGGCGGCGAAACGCCACGCCCCGGCCTTGCCGCCCGCATTCGCCCCCATGCGCCAGGTGGGGCGGTGGCCGGTGATGTTGCGCTCCAGCCACTCGCGCAGCTCCTCGTCCGCCATGCCGGAGAAATAGTTGTAGCTCTTGTTGTAGCGGCGCACGTGCTCCTTGCAGAACAGGAAGTATTCGCCCTCCCGGTCGCGCCCCTTCGGGGCCGGATGTTCCGCCGCCTTCTCGCAGCCCGGCCATTCGCAAACGGGCATGTGCCGCCGCGCCTGCTCCTCCCGGTCGGGACGGATGCGCAAACCTTCCAGATATTTCGAATGCAGCTTCATGACCGCCTGAACAGTGCCTCGGGAATCACACCTGCCGGGCGCCTTCATCTATCACATTCGGCATGCCGGCGAAACGCACGACCGCATCCGTGCCGAGCAAGCATGATTACGCCTTCGTTAACACTCTGTTGATATGCTTGCGGCACACACTGAAGGCAACCGCACGACCCATATTCATCAACCGCTTCGGAGATCGGCCATGACCGGCGCACAGCTTTCCAGCCACGCATCCGCCGCCCGCCAGGCGCGGCAACTGATTTCCCGCGGCCTGCCGGCGCTGCTCGTCGGCGGGGCGGTGCTCATCGCCGCCGTCTGGCTGCTGGCATGGCAGCTTTCCGATATGCTGGCCCGCACCCACGTGCAACAGAAGATGCAGGACGTGGCAGCCAAGGCGCAAGGCGTGCTGCGCGAAACCGGCGCGGCGGCCACCGGCGGCGTCCCTGCCGCTCTTTCGCCGCACGCCCGCCAGGCATTGGCCGATCTCGCCCGCTTCCGCGATATCCATCGCATGGAGCTGCGCGATGCGCTGGGGAACGTCATCTGGCGCAACGTCCCTTCCGTCTCGCAGGTCAGGCGCGACTGGCCGGACTCCGGCGGCATCGTCATCGAGCGGCGCAACGTGGACGGGTTGCTGCGCAGCATGGCGCGTTTTCGCACCGCCATGCCAACGGCCGGCGACAAAGTCCTGACCCTTCACATGGAGCTGGACGCCACGCCGCAGCTCGCCACCTATCACCGGGTCGCCACGCTCGTCGCCAAGGCCATCACCACGGTGGTGCTGGCCGCCATGCTGCTCATGGGCTGGATGCTCATGCTGCGCGCCCGCGAGCAGGAGGCCCTGGCGCGGCACCTGGAGGCGCTGGAAAACGCCGTCGCGGCGAAAGAGGCCTACGCCGCCACGGCGCAAATCGAAGACCTGCATCGCCAGATCGGGGATCTCTCCGCCAGAAACGCCGCCCTGCTGCACCGCATGGCACGGCTGGCCGGCAATGCGGCCGGGGCATCGCCACGGGAGGCGAAACGAATGGAAGCGCGCCGGGCAAATGGCGGGGAGGCCTGACCACCACCCTTGACAACCGACGCTGGCCACGGCAAGCGGGAGAAAGGGCCTCCTTTGCCGAAGGTTATGAGCAGGCGCCGACGCGGCGCGCGGAATGGATGATGACCGGAACACCGCGCAGGATCCTGATGGTGCTGCACCAGCCCACTTCCACCCCCGGGCGCATCGGGCTGTGGCTGCGCCAGCGCGGCTGCGAGCTGGATTTGCGGTTTCCGGTGCTGGGAGACGCCCTGCCGGAAACGCTGGAGGATCATTACGGCGTCATCGTTTACGGCGGCCCGGGGTCGGTGAACGACAATTGCGATCATTATCTGGCCGTGATGGATTGGCTGGAGCGGGTGCTGAAGGCCCGCAAGCCCTACATCGGCATCTGCCTGGGCGGCCAGATGCTGGCCAAGGTGCTGGGCGCGCGCGTGGCGCCACACCCGCAAGGACTGTGGGAGGTGGGTTATTATCCCGTGCGGCCCACGGAAGCTGGCCGCCGCCTGTGGGACTGCTGGCCGGAGAGGGTTTACCAGTGGCACGCCGAGGGCTTCGAGGTGCCCGCCGGCGCTGAGCTGCTGCTGGAAGGCCGCGGCTATTTCCCCAATCAGGCGTTTCTGCACGATGACCACGCCTTCGGCCTGCAATTCCACCCGGAAGTCACCACCGCCATGCTCCATCGCTGGACGGTGCAGGCAGCCGACAAGCTGAAGATGCCCGGCGCCCGCCCGCGCCACACGCACTTCGAGGAGCGTCTGATATACGATCCGGCGGTGGCCTGCTGGCTGGACACCTTTCTCGACCACTGGCTGACGCTGGAAAGCCGCGTTGCGAACACCCGCTCCTCCGGTGAAGAGGGGCCTGCGGCGAAGGTGCTGTTGCGCCCAACCGGCTGAACCGGCTGAGCCGGCGGACTCTTCAAATTTCGGCCGCAGCGATGATGGGGCCGTGCGTGTCCAGCTGCAGGATGGCCGCGCACAGATCGGCGTTACCCGCCATGATCTCCGCCCGCGGCAGCGAAAGCCGCATGGCCCCGCCGTGCCACATGCCCGCCGGCACGATGCGCCGCGCCACATGGTGATAGACGACCTCGCGCCCGCGATTCTCGCCACGGCGGATCTTCACCCGCTCCTTCTCCCGCATGCTCACCAGCCACAGCGTCGCTTCGCGGTCGCTGAAGGCATCACTTTCGCCAATGTGAATCTCCAGAACATCGGCCACCCGGCGCATGTTCAGCGGCACCTTCTGGCAACCACCCGCCGCCTCTTCCTCGGCAATGACGGCCAGCACCTTGTCCCGCGCGTTGCCCACCACGTGGCGGTGGCCGTTGATGACCATCTGCGGCGTGTAGATGGCGTCATCACCCCGCGCCTTCGCATACATGCGCTGGCGACGGGTGAACTCCGGCCGCGCCAGCGTGTCTCGCCAACCGAGATAATCCCAGGCGTCGATGTTGTAGCTGATGCCCAGCACGCCGCGCGCCTGGCAAAGATCCTCCATCAGCGCATCCGCCGGCGGGCAGGCGTTGCAGCCCTGTGAGGTGAACAGCTCCACCACCACCTTCGGCTTGCGCAGGCCCGCGCCGGGCAGGGCCGCCGCCGCCGACGAGGGGCGCAGGGCCATCGCTCCGCCGGCCGCCGCCAGCGCCAGCAGCAGCCGGCGACGCGTCATCCTGTTCGCGAAATCCGTCATGCGCCCATGTTAGCCGCGCACGACGGCAAAAGCCCATCACTTTCGCTTGACGCCGTTCGTGAGCGGCCACGCGCTGCCCGCATCGCCTCACGCCGCGCCCGCCAGCCGCCGGATCATGTAGGGCAGGATGCCGTCGTTGCGGTAATAGTCCAGTTCGTCCTCGGTATCGATGCGGCAGAGCACCTCGATGACCTTCTCCGTGCCGTCCGGATAGGCGATGCGCACGTCCAGCACGGCGCCCGGCGCCAGCCTCTCCGCCAGGCCCTCGATGGAAATGGCCTCCGCCCCCGTCAGCCCCAGGACTTTCCGGTTTTCCCCCTCGCGGAACTGCAACGGCAGCACGCCCATGCCGATGAGGTTGGAGCGATGGATGCGCTCGTAGCTCTCGGCGATGACCGCCCGCACGCCCAGAAGCTTCGGCCCCTTCGCCGCCCAGTCGCGCGAGGAACCAGTGCCGTATTCGCGGCCGGCCACCACCACCAGCGGCACGCCTTCCTCGGCGTAACGCATGGCGGCGTCATACATGGTCATGCGCTCGCCGGAAGGATGATGCACCGTCCAGCCGCCGCGCACGTCCGGCGTCATCTCATTCTGCAGCCGGATATTGGCGAAGGTGCCGCGCATCATCACCTCGTGATTGCCGCGCCGCGCGCCGTAGGAATTGAAGTCCTTCGGCTCCACGCCGTGCTCGATGAGGTATTTGCCCGCCGGACTGTCCACCGCAATGGCGCCCGCCGGCGAGATGTGGTCGGTGGTTATGGAATCGCCGAACAGCCCCAGGATGCGCGCGCCCGTGATATCGGCAATCTCCGGCACGTCCAGCGTCATGCCGTCGAAATAGGGCGGCTTGCGGATGTAGGTGGAGACCGGGTCCCACTGGTAGGTATACCCGCAACCGGCGTCGATCTTCCGCCATTCCTCGTCGCCGGCGAACACGTCCTTGTAGCGCTCCACGAACTCCTCGCGCGAGATGGCCGCGCGCAGCGTCTCGCGGATCTCGGCCTGCGTCGGCCAGATGTCCTTCAGGTAAACCGGGTTGCCCTCAGCATCCGTGCCCAGCGGCTCGTTGAGCATGTCCGCGTTCAGCGATCCGGCGATGGCGTAGGCCACCACCAGCGGCGGCGAGGCCAGCCAGTTGGCCTTCACCAGCGGATTGACGCGGCCCTCGAAGTTGCGATTGCCCGACAGAACCGAGCAGACTGTGAGATCTTGCTCCTCGATGGCCTTCGCCACCGGCTCCGGCAGCGGCCCGGAATTGCCGATGCAGGTGGTGCAGCCATAAGCCACCACGGCAAAACCCAGCGCCTCCAGGTCGTCCAGCAGCCCGGCGCGCTCCAGATAGTCGCGCACTACCTGCGACCCCGGGGCGAGGGAGGTCTTCACCCAAGGCTTGACGAAAAGACCCTTCTCCCGCGCCTTCTTCGCCAGCAGGCCGGCCGCCAGCATCACGTTGGGATTGGAAGTGTTGGTGCAGGAGGTGATGGCGGCAATGACCACGTCGCCGTGCCCGATGTCGAAATCCTCTCCCGGCGCGGACACGCGCTTCTCCGCCTCTTCCGCCTTGCCGAACTCCTCATCCAGAGCGACCTGCCACGCCTTCTTCGCCTTACGCAGCGGCACCCTGTCCTGCGGACGCTTCGGCCCGGCGATGGACGGCTCCACGGTGGAAAGGTCGAGGGTGAGCCTGGTGGTGAATTCCGGCGCCGGCGTCTGCGCGTCGCGCCACATGCCCTGCTCCTTGGCGTAGGCCTCCACCAGCCGGATAAGCTCCTCCGGCCGGCCGGTGATGTGCAGGTAGTCCAGCGTCTCCTGCGAAACGGGGAAGAAGCCGCAAGTGGCGCCATATTCGGGGGCCATGTTGGCAATCGTCGCCTGATCTTCCAATGTGAGGTGCGATAGCCCCTCACCGCAGAATTCCACGAACTTGCCCACGACACCGTGCTTGCGCAGCATCTCGGTAATGGTGAGCACGAGGTCGGTGGCCGTCACGCCCTCCGGCAGCTCGCCAATGAGCTCCACGCCCACCACCTCCGGGATGAGCATGGAAATGGCCTGCCCCAGCATCACCGCCTCGGCCTCGATGCCGCCCACGCCCCAGCCCAGCACGCCGAGGCCGTTGATCATGGTGGTATGAGAATCCGTACCCACCACCGTGTCCGGGAAGACCACCGCCTCACCGCCGTTCTCGCGGCTCCACACCACGCGGGCGAGGTATTCCAGGTTCACCTGATGCACGATGCCCGTTTCCGGCGGTACCACGGAGAAGTTGGAGAACGCCTGCTGACCCCATTTCAGGAACTTGTAGCGCTCCAGGTTGCGCTCGTATTCGCGCTTGCGGTTGTAGGCCAGCGCGTCCGGCGCCCCGAACCTGTCCACCATCACCGAGTGGTCGATGACCAGATCAACGGGATTGAGCGGGTTGATCTTCTCCGGATCGTCGCCCAGGTCACGCATGGCGTCGCGCATGGCGGCCAGATCCACCACCGCGGGCACGCCGGTGAAGTCCTGCATCAGCACCCGCGCCGGAAAGAAGGCAATCTCGCGCTTCGCCGCGCCCCTGTCGTTGAGCCAGTCGGCCATGGCGCGGATGTCGTCCGCCTTCACCGTGCGCCCGTCCTCGAAGCGCAGCAGGTTCTCCAGCAGAACCTTGAGCGACACGGGCAGGCGCACAATGCCGGAAAGCCCCTGCTTCTCCGCCTCTGCCAGCGAAAAATAGGCATAGCGCGCATCACCCACGTTCAGGCTGCGCTTCACGTCGAACGCCCGCGTGCCGCTCATGAATCGTCCTCCTCTGCCGCAAAACCCATTTTGCCGCTTGGTTTACCAGCTTCGCCGGGTTTTTCCAGCACCCGCGACATGCCGTCCCACGGCTTGCGCAAAGAAGGGATGGGAAGACAGGCGTTCAGCGGTTCCTGGCGGTGGTCTTCACCGGTGGTTTGCGCACCAACCCGGTCTTGCCGCCGGCGGTGGGGTTGAAGGGCTTGATGCGGGTGGGGCGAAATTCTTCCGCCAGCTTGCGTGCCTCGCGCAGCTTCTCCGCCGGCAGATGCTTCAGGAACAGGTCGAGCCAGGCATCTTGCAGGCCGCGCTTCTTCGCCAGCAGATACCACTTCGCCGCTTGCACCGGGTCTTTCTGCACGCCCCGCCCGATGGCATGCAGCCGCGCCAGCTTCTGCATCGCCGGGCCATGCCCGCTGCGCGCGGCGAAAGCCAGCCACTGCGCTCCGATCGTTTCGCTCTTGCGCACGCCGTCGCCGCGAAACACCAGCAAGCCGTATTCCGTGGCCCCTTGCGGCACGCCGGCCAGGGCCGCCCGCTTGAACCACTCGGAGGCTTCCGTGAAATCGCGCTCCACGCCCTTTCCGCTGAGATAGAGAACGCCGAGATTGTATTGTGCCAGCCCGTAGCCCTGCTCCGCCGCCTTGCGGAACCAGTAGGCCGCCTTCTGCCAGTCCGGCCTGCCGCCGCTGGCGCCGGTGTAGAGCAGCGCCAGATTGTATTGCGCCTCGCGCATGCCGCGGCGCGCCGCCTGCTCCAGCCAGTAGCGCGCCTTTTCGACATCCTTCCTGCCCAGCCGTCCTTCCAGGTGGATCATGGCCAGTGCCAGCGCCGCCCCGGCATGTCCGTTGCGCGCGGCCATCTCGAACCATTCCGCCGCCTTGCGCACATCTTCCGGCACACCCCGGCCCTGCTCGTGGAATACGCCGAGCATGGCCTGCGATTCCACGTGTCCCTGCCGCGCCAGCCGTTGCGCCAGCGCCAGCGCCTCGCGGTATTTGCCGGCCTCATACAGCGCCACGGCCTCGCGAAAGACCTCCGAAGGCGCCTTGGCGAGCGCCTGCTTGCCGGCCATCGCCCCGACGGGCGACAGCAACAGCACGAACAACAGCAACGCACGCGACGACACACGGATGAACACGGTTTTCAGCAAGGCTTCCTTCCCGGGCGCGGATTGGTTTCCGGACAGTAGCTTTAACCCCCATTTCTTTCCAGAGACTTTTTTCCCGGTGGGTTTCGCAGGGTTTTGGCATACCGCACCGCGAATGCCCGCGCCGTTTCGGCATCGTGCCATATTTCCGCCGTCGGCACCAGGAAATCCGCGCCCAGCGCCAGCGCGCCCGGCGCCTCTTCCGGCCCTAGCGGCTGCGCCGCCACTACCGGCACGGTGAACATCTCCGCCCACCACGCCAACAGGTTTTCTCCGCCCGCTTCCAGCCGCTGGTCGATCATCAGGTAATCCGCCCCCGCCTCACCCAGCTCCATGGCGGCATGCCGCCGCGT
>JALUAB010000125.1 GCA_027051195.1 Hyphomicrobiales bacterium | reverse complement strand
GCAGAACGATGATCATGGTGAATATCCGCCCGCCGATGGTGACGGGATAGACGTCGCCGTATCCGACGGTGGTGAGCGTAATGACCGCCCACCACAGGGCATCGAAAACGGTGCCGAATTTTTCCGGTTGCGCGACATGTTCGAAATGCCACACGCCCAGCGCGGCGATGTAGATGAACAGTCCCACGACGCCGGCGAAGGCGAAGACGTCATCGCGCACCAGCTGCCAGGCAACGCGGAAATGCTTGAGAGGACGGGCGTAACGGCCCAGCTTGAACACGCGCACCAGGCGCAGGAGCAGAAGCGCGCGCAGTTCGCGCACATCCGCGCCGAGCAGCCAGAACGGTGCCACCACCGCCAGGTCTATCAGGCCGTAAAATGACGTCGCATAACGCACGGGATGCGCCGTGCTCCACAGGCGCAGCAGGTATTCCGCCGAGAAGACGATCATCACGAACCATTCGAAGACGTGAAACACGCCGAGCGTCCATGTCGGCAGTCCGGGAAAGGTTTCCAGCGAGATTTCCACGAGGGAAAGCACGATGAGTGCCTGGATGAAGATGGCGAAGCGGCGGCCCGCCTTCGTGTGCGAGTGTTCCAGCACGGAGCGAACGCGCAGGCGCAGGCTCCGGCGGTGATGCGCCGGCGGATCAGGCTGTTGCGCCGCGCCGTGGATGGTTTCCGGCGTCATGTGCGCTCACGGAAAAGCATGAAGCCTCTCACACTCCCTTCTCCATGGGCGGCGCGAAGCGTGGCCAGGTGATGACGCCGCCGGTGCGCGGCCTGTCCACGCCGGTGGTGGCGGGCCAGGTGATGGGCAGGCGCTTGAGCGCGCGCACCGCCAGCCACGCCCATGCCTCGGCCTCCATGTGGTCCCCGTCCATCTCCACCGCTTCCGCCGGCACCACAGCGCCTTCCACTTCCTCCGCCAGCATGGCCATGAGCGTGCGGTTGTGCCGCCCTCCGCCGGTGATGATCCATGTCTCGGGCGGCCGCGGCAGCCATTCCACCGCGTGCGAGATGGTCTTCGCGGTGAACCGGCACAGGGTGGCCAGCGCATCCTCCAGCGAAAGATCCCGTACCGGAGCGGAATCGAAGGTGTTACGGTCGAAGCTGCGCGGCGGTGCGGCATGCAGCGGTTTCTGCGCCATCAGGGCGTGCAGGGCGTCCTCGTTCACCCTGCCCTTCGCCGCCAGGGCGCCGTCGCGGTCGAACAGCTCGCCTGTTTTCTCGCGCACCAGGTCGTCCATCAGGGCGTTGCCCGGCCCGGCGTCAAAGGCATGCGGCTCCTCGTTCTCGCCGCCGATCCAGGTGACATTGGACACCCCGCCGATGTTGACGAACATCACCGGCCGCATGGGCAGGCGTTGCGCCAGCGCCATGTGCCACGCCGGAGCCAGCGGCGCGCCCTGCCCGCCATGCTCCATGTCGTGCGCGCGCATGTCCCAGATGACGGTCTCGCCCACCTGCTGGGCCACCTCGTCACCGTCGGCCAGCTGGATGGTGATGCCCTTCTCCGGCGCGTGCAGCACCGTGTGCCCATGCATGCCGATGAGCCGCACCTTCTTCCCGTGCTTTTCCATTTCCGCCATCACCTCGCGGGAGAAGTCGATGTGCAGCCCTGTCAGCGCCTCGTCGGCCTCCATCAGGCTGCCGGGGCGCTGCCAGCGGCTGGTGAGCCTGCCTTCCTCGAAGGCCGTCCGGGCGTCGGCGCAGGCGCGGCGGATGAGATCGCGCGTCTCCTCGTCATAGGGCTTGTGGAAATGGCCCAGCACCTCGTAGTGCGCCACGCCGTCAGCCTCCAGCACGGCGGCGTCGATGCCGTCGGCGCTCGTGCCGCTCATAAGGCCCAGCGCGACGCAGCTTTCGTCCTCGTCCAGCCGCATCAGCGGCGCGGCGGTCACGATGTCCTTTTCCAATCTCCCACCCTCGTGTTATGGGCTTTGCCGATTGGTTTCCAGTTGCACATCATACACGGGAAAGACAAGGGGCATGCCGTTCAAGTCCGACTTCCTGCGCGTGCTCGAGGAGCGCGGTTTCATCCACCAGGTTTCCGACCCGGAACTGCTGGACGAGAAGGCGTTGAGCGAGACGATCACCGCCTACATCGGCTTCGACGCCACCGCGCCCAGCCTGCACGCAGGCTCCCTGCTGCCCATCATGATGCTCCACTGGCTGCAGCAGACGGGGCACAGGCCCATCGTGCTCATGGGCGGCGGCACCACCAAGGTGGGCGATCCGTCCGGCAAGGACGAATCACGCAAGCTTCTCTCCGAAGAGCAGATCGAGGAAAATATAAGGGGTATTCGCAAGATTTTCGATCGTTTTCTCAAATTCGGCGAAGGCCCCAGGGACGCGGTGATGCTGAACAACGCCGAGTGGCTGGACGAGTTGAAATACATCCCCTTCCTGCGCGAATACGGCCGGCATTTCACCATCAACCGCATGCTCACCTTTGAATCGGTGAAGCGCCGGCTGGAGCGCGAGCAGCCGCTCACGTTCCTGGAGTTCAACTACATGATCCTGCAGGCCTACGATTTCCTCGAGCTTTACCGCCGCGAGGGCTGCATTCTGCAGATGGGCGGCTCCGATCAGTGGGGCAACATCGTCAACGGCATCGATCTCATCCGCCGGGTGGAGGGCGCGCAGGCCTTCGCGCTCACCTCGCCACTGCTCACCACTGCGTCGGGCGCCAAGATGGGCAAGACCGCTTCAGGTGCCGTGTGGCTGGACGCGGACATGCTCAGCCCATACGAATACTGGCAATACTGGCGCAACGTGGAGGACGCGGACGTCGGCCGGTTCCTGCGCCTGTTCACCACCCTGCCTCTGGACGAGATCGCACGGCTGGAGGCGCTACAGGGCGCGGAGATCAACGAGGCAAAGAAGGTCCTGGCCACCGAAGCCACGGCCATGGTGCACGGGCGCGAGGCCGCCGAACGCGCGGCGGAAACGGCGCAGAAGGTGTTCGAGCAGGGCCAGCTGGGCGAAGAGTTGCCGACGGTGGAGATCCCGCGTTCCGGGCTGGAACAGGGCCTCGGCCTGCT
>JALUAB010000124.1 GCA_027051195.1 Hyphomicrobiales bacterium | reverse complement strand
CCCGGCTGGCCAAACGTCTCCTCGCCCTTTTCCGGCAGGAAGGAAAAGAACGACCCGGTGGGAATGTTGGCCACGATGTTCTGCACACCGTTGAGCACATCCACCGCCAGCGCTACCGGCGCGCCTTCACGCCCATCCAGCACCTGGCCACGCTCCCGTGCGATGCGCCCCACCGGCGCCTCCGCCAGAGCCGACATGAACAGCTCACCGGCCTTTTCATCAAACCTGTCCGGACGCTCGCTGCGCGCCACGCCGGCCACGTGCGGGTCCATCGGCCCGCGCGCCACCATGCGCGAAACCTCGCGCGCCGCCGCCGCCAGCGTCAGCAGCGTCTCCGCCACCGCTCCCCGTGCGGCATCCCCTCTGGCGGCCTGCTCCAGCCAGCCTTCCAGCGTCTTGAAATCGCTCATGCCCACCCTGACTTCCGTTTGCGCCAAAACCTCCCGTCCGCCGCCTTCCCGGCAGCCGGGAGCACCCCCGTCATGCTTTTTCGTTGTTGCGTTTGCTGCCTCGAGCCTGTCGCCTGCCTTAGCAGCAGCCATCAGCCTGAAGCAATATCCGGCACGTGCCAATGGGACGTTTTGCCCCGCCGCCCGGCGCTTTTCCACAAGGCAGGCGAAGGCCACAGCCATGCCGGCAGCCCCCGCGCGATGCAACCTGCACGAACGGTGCCGAAAAGTAAATTTGAATTATCTTGCTTGTGCATTCAGAAAAACTGAATATGAATCCCCCGTAATGTTAACGCCTGCAAGTGGAACCGCTTCCATGCCCCTGGCCCTGAACAGCATCACCCTGCGCCAGCTGCGCGCTCTCATGGCCACGGCGGAAACCGGCTCCGTGGCAGCCGCCGCGCGTCTGTTGCATGTCACGCCGCCCGCCATCTCGTTGCAGTTGAAGCAGCTGGAGAGCAATGCCGGCGTCCCGCTCATCGAGCGCACCTCGGACGGCATGCGCCCCACCGAGGCCGGAAGCGTGCTGCTGGAGGCGGCGCACCAGATCGACGGGATTCTCAAGGACTCGGCGGAAACACTGGAGCGCATGAAGAGCGCACATTCCGGGCTGGTGCGCGTGGGCGTGGTTTCCACCGCCAAGTATTTCGCCCCTACGGCGCTGGCCGAGTTTCGCCGCGAGCATCGCGAGGTTGAGATGCGTCTGTTCGTTGGCAACCGCGACGCCACCGCCCGCCGCCTGGCGGAATTCGATCTGGACTTCGCCATCATGGGCCGCCCGCCGGTGGATTTTCCCGTGGAGCGCTCCATTATTGGCCCGCACCCGCACGTGCTCATCTGCCCGCCGGATCATCCGCTCAAAGGCCGCGACAAGGTGCAGCCGGCGGAGCTGGCGCACGAGACGTTCCTGATGCGCGAGAAGGGCTCCGGCACCCGCGCGCTCACCGAACGGCTCATCGCCCGGCTGGACATAGAGCCGCGCATCGGCATGGAGATCGGCTCCAACGAAACCATCAAGCAGGCGGTCATGGCGGGTTTGGGCATCGCGCTCATTTCCGCCCACACCGTGGCCTGGGAGCTGGAGGACGGCCGCCTCGGCCTCATCCGCGCACCGGGCCTGCCCATGATGCGCCAGTGGCAGGTGGTGCGCAGGAAGGAGAAACACCTGCTGCCGGCGGCGGAGGCGCTGTGGTCGTTCCTCGCCGCCCGCGGCGCCGCCTTCCTCCCGCGCCTGGGCGGCCTGCTGCGCACCCCCGCCCGTGGCTGACGCCCATTATGCATCGGAACAGACGAAGGGCCCGTGCCGTTTCCGGCCCGGGCCCCGTCGTTCGGTGGTGTGTGCAGTGAGTGGGTGTGTGCAAGTGTGAGTGTGAAGGAGTAGTGCTGTGAATTCCGTTCAGTGCCGCTCAGTGCCGCTGTTCGTAGAGCGTGTATTCGCCGCAGCGGATACGCTCCGGCAGGCCGGCGATCATGTCCGCCACCGCTGCCTCGCCGTGCGCGCCCACCATCTCGGTGATGGCGGCATACAGCATGGCAGAGGCCATCTGCTCGGGATGCACGCCGGAAAGCAGCGCCTCGTCCCATGCCTCGATGATGTGACGCAGGGCGGCGTTGCGGGCCTCGCGATCGCGCAGAAATGCTTCCGCCTCATCCGTCGGATCCCTGTGCAGCACGTTCGTCACGACCATATGCTCCCTGTCGTTGTTTCGTTGCGGCGGTGCCGTTCTGTTGCTCTGCGTTATATGTTTTTTTACTTCCGCGCGCCAGCCAGCCTTGAAGAAAAGGTTAATCCGGCGTCCGGGATGAAGCATCTCTCACGATACACCGCGCCAGCGCCAGCGCATCCGCCAGCACCCGGTCGTGGTCGAAGGCCAGCGCCCCCACCGTATCCGCCGGCGCCCAGACGGCTTCCGCCGCATCGTCATCGGCCACCGGCCGTGGCGGCGGCCAGTCATACAGCGCCAGCCACACGCCGGTGACGGTGTGCCCGCGCGGGTCGCGCCCGGGCTTCGAATAGATGCCCACCAGCGGCATGTCCGCAGGCGCCTCCAGCCCCGTTTCCTCGCGCAATTCGCGTCGCGCCGTGGTTTGCAGGTCTTCCCTGTCCACATCCAGGAAGCCGCCCGGCAGCGCGAACTGCCCCTGAAACGGCGGATTGGCCCGGCGGATGAGCAATACGTGCCAGCGCCCCGCCTTGTCGCGCGAAAGCGCGCACACGTCCGCCGTCACCGCCGCCCGCGGCCAGTCGTAGCAGTATTTCCCGGGCATCGCCGCCTCCTCAGTCCTCTTCCCCCAACCAGCGCGCCAGCAGGGCGTCGTGTTCGGGTGTGTGCGCGGGCGCCAATTCCGGTATCACCGGCGCGCGGTCAAGCCGCGTCTGGCAGAAGTATTCATACAGCGTGATGGAGACGGAAACCGACAGGTTGAAGCTCTCCGCGAACCCCAGCATGGGCAGGTAGGTGAGGATGTCTGCCGCCTGTTCCATCGCCGGGGAGATACCCCGGTGCTCGTTGCCGAAAACGAAGGCCGGGCGCTCGATGGCGGCGAGGTCGATGGAGGGCAGCGGCCGCGCGGAGGGATCCACCTTGGTGGCGATCAACGTGTAACCCTGTTCCTTCA